>NZ_JADBVM010000048.1:0-4820 GCF_020244875.1 Microcystis sp. M44BS1 | reverse complement strand
ATAACTGCTCACTGATAACTGCTCACTGATAACTGATAACTGATAACTGACTTCTAACCCAATGTTGGACAAAGATAAGCAAAAATTATCTACTGACTCCAAAAACTTGAGAATATTTAAATTAACATTCCGCAATATTTACAAATTCTTAAGAATTAATTGAGAAAGATTTTTATTTAACAACGATGTTATGAAGGTTACAGCGATTTGATAGAATTTCAGAATGGGGTATTCTATGCTTTTTTAGGCAGCAACGATTGAAACCCTGACCACACCTAGAAGGTGATCCTAATTAAGACAGGTAAATGAGTCAATTTCACCCACAACGATGATCTTTTTTTTGTGTAGTTTTATTGCAAAAAAAAAGTTTTTTTGACAAAAAGCACAAAGTATGATATACAATGGCGGATTTCTAGCTGCGAGTAGTTATTGGAGAGAAGGGAGCAGGGAAGTGGGGAAGTAGGGAAGTGGGGAAGTGGGGAGTGGGAAGAATAAATAAAAATAATCTCCTGACGACCGACTCCTGACTCCCATCTCCTGACGACCGATAGCTAATTATCTAAGAGCAAAGGTCGCAGAAAACCGCCATAATTCTCGTCATCTGTACCGATAAAGACTTCTATTTTACCTCTAGGAGATTCTCTGGTGGTCAGCGCCTCCACTTTGGAGCCGTCGATTTCTGCAATTTTTTGGGGATTAGGGGCAAGAATTAGGTTATTATCGGCTGTAACTTGACCTATACGGTAAACTGCACTTCTAAACACCCCCGCACTATCTGGATCGTCAGCGGAAGCTATGTAGATATTACCTTGCTTATCTACGGCTAAATCGGAGATGGGGCGAATATTTTTACCACTACCAAAAGGACTCCGAAAAGTTACCGACTGAAATTCCCCGAATTTTAAGGGATTGAACGAGATATCCGTCCAGCGAATCTTTGTACTCTCTTGACTATCGGCCCGTTCTGCGTAGATAAATAGATAACGATCGCCTTGCCGACTAACAGCGATCGCCTCTACATTTTCCACCGCGATCGGCCAATTTATTTCCTCAACTATCTTGACTTTTTGCTGGTTATATGCTAGTAAAAATAGTCTTTGAAAAGGTTTTTTGTCGCCACTTTCAGCCAACAAAAATAAGTTAGTTTCAGGGATATGAGTAATACTTTCGAGATCGTTACTCAATCCCTCTGGATTTGGCCAATCTACCCTTAAAACCTGCCATAATAGGGGTTTTTCCTGCGTAGGCAGCCGTAAAAGACTCAGCCTTGGTTGAGATGGATCACTATTTTTGCCCTTATTTTTGGCATCGTGAACCCCTAGAAAAATATCTGCTTCTACCCAAGCTAAACCACTGAGATCCGGAAGATAAGTCTCCAGTTGTCTCGATTGTTGAGCAAAAGAGACTTGCACGACCGAAAAAAAGAAAACTAGCCCTAAAATCCCTGAAAAAACAGTTTTCAATCGGCTATTCTTGCTAAAAAATGCTCTCTTCTCTAACATCTATTCCCTAACTCCTAATATCACTGATTAACTCCTCCACCACGCGATTTAAACCGACGGAATGGGAAGCTTTACATAAAATGCGATCGCCTGAATCAATCACTTCCTTTAAACGATTAATTAAATCTGCGTGAGTTTGAAAACATTCGCAATCGACCCCAGTAGCGGACTCAGCAATAAACTTAGCTTCTGGGTCATCCACCAAGACAAACAAGCGATCTATGCCTAGTTTTTGCACCCTCTCACCGACTTGGCGATGTAATTGCTCCGAAAAAGACCCTAACTCCTTCATCGTGCCTAAAACAGCAATATGACGCTGACCGGGGGTAGCTTTCAGTAAATCCAAGGCCGCTAACATTGATTCTAGACCGGCGTTATAGGTTTCATCGAGGAGTAGGATATCGGTTGCTAATTGGTAACGTTTGGCCCGACCACTGGGTAAATTAACCTTAATTCCCTGTTGCAAAGAAGTCCAATCGATGCCTAAAATTTTCGCTACAGCCAAGGCCGCCATAAAATTTAAAGCATGATGACGACCGGATAAAGGTAAGTTAAAATCTAGTCCATTGACTCGTAAAGTAGTTAAATCCAGTAATTCTCCGACTATATCGCCGCCAGAGAAGCCATAGGTAATTGTTTCCCCCTGCCATACCCGTTTAGCTGTTTCCGTAAGTAAAGGGTGATCGTGGTTAAGAACCGCTATACTACTAGAAGGAGACTCGGCCAATAACTCGCATTTGGCCTCTGTGATCGCTGCTTCCGACCCTAAACGACCGATGTGAGCGGTTCCCACATTAGTAATCACTGCGATGGTCGGTTGGGCGATTTGAGCGAGCAGGGCAATTTCTCCCCGTCCCCGCATTCCCATCTCGATTACGGCACTATCGTGAGTTTCATCCAGTTCGAGGAGAGTTTTCGGCACTCCGATCTCATTGTTATAATTAGCTAGGGTTTTATGTACCTTTCCCCGGGTTGCTAATACCGAAGCGATTAATTCTTTAGTCGTGGTTTTCCCCACCGATCCTGTAATAGCAATCACGGGTATAGTAAATTGATTCCGCCACCAATGGGCTAATTGCTGATAGGTTTCTAGGGTATTCTGCACCAGGAATACAGGAATATTACTAGAGGAATTTACCGACACTGGCTGATCGACAATCAAGGTCGCCGCTCCCTTTTCGATAGCCATATCGATAAAATCATGACCATTAAAATTATCACCCTTTAATGCCAAAAATGCTTGTCCAGACTCAATACTACGGCTATCGGTATTAATGCCAGATAGTAAACTATCGTGGCTCAAACTTATGTCACCATTATCTGGTAAGGACAATAATTGAGCTAGTTGATTGAGGGATAAATGACAGGCCATAGACAATAAAAATACTTAGGAGTGAATTCCGAATTATCTAGAAGATGGATTTAGGTTGAAATGTGACTTAGATCACATCCGAGCGAGGGTTTCTTTTCGCTAACTTAATTAGGGCTGGCTGAATAAATCTAAAAACCTTGTTGGATCATATCTTTAAGCTTGTTTGAAATCAAAAACTGCCAGCCCTTGGAGTGATCAGGGGGGAAATTTAGGCACTTTTTGCCTGAAAATTAGGTAATTGACCCCCTGAAAATCGGTAAAACCCTACACCCCCCCCCTGCCCCCAGGAAAAACTTTTTGCCGCAAACCCTAATTAGCAGGGGACGCTGCCGAAAATTTTATTAATCTGGGCATAGTCCGCAAGCTTGGCCAGGTAAGCCAAGGGTAATTTTCCTAAACTTGCCAAGCTAAAATGGATCAACTCGGTCACTACAATGACCCAAAATAGGGGCATCCTCAGAAGGGAGCATCTACTATCTAATCACAATTGACCCCTTTATGGTCATAGGCCTAAAATCCATCCGCTTACTGATTTAGGAGGGCTGAATCAAATAACCATGGCTAGTCTAAACAGTGAACAAAGACCAACAAGAGACGAAGAACAGCTACTATACGATTATTGGCTCGACCGCGCCAGGACCGGTTCCCCTGAGCAGTTAATCGAGGATTTTCGTCGTCTGTTTATCGAAGGTGGCGGTTATCAAGAAGCTCCTATTTATTTAGCCCTAGAGCGTCTTGTCAAGGCTAAGGATGCCGAAATTCGTTTTTATCATTTCTTTAACCGCTGCTGTCATATTTTAGTGAATCGATGGCAAACGCAGCCCACCCATCAGCCAGCAATTCCCGAATTGGTATCGCTGCTGGAAAATTTGCCCTCCCCACGTCCCGGACATTACAGCAGCCCCAATAATTTGCGCCATCTGGTCAAAAATTTTACCCTCTCGGATGACTACGTTAGGCTGCAGCGTCTGGCGAGAATTATTAGCGGCCAATGCAGCGAAAAAACCGCCGCTTCCCTGGGAACCCTGATTAATCGTTATCCCTATCTCTATAATTACTATTTACTCGGTGATGACAGTCCCCGAGAACAGCGACAAACCGTTAGACGTATTAAAGTGAAAACCGAGAGCCGTTTCGAGGTAAATCTCTCTCGTTATGTCACCTATCAGGTACGTTTGGCACGGGCAGCCCATAGCCCAAAAATCAGGGAAGAAGCGGGGAGAATCATTCAACCAGTGGAAAATCCCACCCTGCTCAATGATAAGGAGCTAAATCGCACCCTCAAGTATTATCTGGGGACGGTAGCAGGAAATTATACTTATAAGAATCTTTCGCTAAATTTTCTGGCGAATACAGTTTATACCCGTACCTATAAAGATTTTAAAAATGATCTCTACGATTATCTAATTACCTCCTTAGACTACGGCAAGGGGCAATTTGACCAAAAACTCGACGATATCCTGCAAAATACTCTACCCCACTGCGATCAACAAAAACCGAGTGAATTTCTCATGCTGCGTACTTCTAGCCAACTGTTAAATTATCTGGTGGTGGAAAGCGGGCAAAAACCCGATCATTACCTTCTTATGGATATGATCACCAATATGGGGGTAACTCAGACTGTGGGATTATTGCTCAAGTTGGTTTTGATCTGTCCCCAGGCAAAACCCCACTTAGATAAACGTTTTTCGATTCTATTTAACCACTACGAGAGTTATTCTCGCGATCAAGTGCCTTGGTTGGTTAAATCCCTAGAAAATCTGCAAGTAGCTTTTAGTATTCATTTCGGCCAAGCTGATTTGTCCTGTCTCCGTCAAATCTAGTGATGGGAAGTGGGGAAGTGGGGAAGTGGGGAAGTGGGGAAGTGGGGAAGTGGGGAAGTGGGGAAGTGGGGAAGTGGGGAAGTGGGGAAGTGGGGAAGTGGGGAAGTGGGGAAGTGGGGAAGT
>NZ_JADBVM010000047.1:0-2716 GCF_020244875.1 Microcystis sp. M44BS1 | reverse complement strand
GTTAACACCTAATTGTTCTGCATAATGCTTGGTAACATACGTTTTAATCAATCGCAATCTCAGAGAAAAATTTTTATCTTCCGGTGGCAAAGTTAACAAAAAATGAAAATGCTCTGGTAACAAAACAAAAGCATCAATTGAAAAAGGATGTTTTTCTCTTACCTTTTGAAGAGCCTCTCTGAGAGCCTTCCGTCCAATTTCACTACAGAGCCAGGATTCACGTTGATAAGTAACTTGGGTAATAAAATAAGTACCGCCAGAAACATTAGATCTTCTATAATTAGGCATTGTTCTATCTTTAATATATCTCTTTGGTGGTGAGTTACGACGGATTGCTAATTCTAAGCAAGAGCAGAGATTGTCGCCGTCTAACGCACCTTACATTTTACTTTATTATTAAATTGGTGCGTTAGCGATAGCGTAACGCACCCTTTGGTCTGTTAAAATTTTAGCAGGATATGTAAATAATAAGGACTAAAATGAATAATAATTTTCGCTTACGCACTAATGCAAAAGGTGAACAATACTTAAACGTTTTTGATTTTTGGAGTTCTTCAGTAGAAGACTTCATTCGAGAAAACAGCATTGATTATTTGTATCTTTCATCAGGAGAATGGAAAAATTTATATTTTCTTGAAAATGTTAAAGACTATATCGATAAATTTCGCTTCTATACCAACTCAGATAATGAAAATCTGGAAGGATTAACTTGTCTATCTAATTTAGTTTTTTTATCTCTAGAAATTCTTTCAAAAACTCCTCTAGATTTTTCTTTCTTCCCAAATCTTAAGAAATGTATAATTTATTGGAATAATAATTTTTCTAATAATCTATTCGATAATAAAAACTTAGAAGAATTATCAATAAGCTATTGGAAAAACCTGCAATTTCAGCCTTGCTCTAAATTAAAAAATTTAAAATTTTTAGATATTGCTCAATCTGCATTACATACTCTAGAAGGTATCTCTCGATTAAATCATTTAGAAACTTTAATTTTATCCGATCTAAGAAGCCTAGTTGAAGTCAAGGAAATTAGTAAGCTGATACAACTACAGGAACTCAGATTGGGTAACTGTAAAAAAGTTTATGATTTGTCTTTTATTTCATCATTAACATACCTAAAAAAGTTGGAACTTTATGGTATGGGAACAATTCAATCTCTAGAATTTTTAAAAAACTTGGAAAATTTAGAAAGTTTTAGTTTTGATGGTTCAACAATAATTGAAGATGGAAACTTAAATATTCTAATAACTCTTCCTAAGCTTAAACACACTATTTTTAAATATCGAAAACATTATACACATAGAGCAACAGAAATTAATACTCTCCTCTCTCATAAAAAATATTAGTGTGATCGCCGATCTAGTAGTGCGATCGCCGATCTTGTAGGGTGCGTTAGGCGGCGACAATCTCTGGCAAAAAAAAACAAATTAATAATCCGCGCCCCACGCACCAACTTTATCATTAAACCGGTGCGTTACGCTATCGCGCTTCGCACCCTACTGGACTGTTTCAACTAAAATAGGGCAATAGATTTCGGCTTAAAGTCTTAGATTATAGAATTTATAGCATTTTTCTAATACACCAAATTAGCTGAAACAGTCCACTACGATTCATGTTTCTGTTTTAGATCTTGTAGTGCTTTTTCAAATGGTGATGGCTATCGCTTGTTTGGGGTAGGAATTGGGACAAATGCTCGACTGCCACAATTACAACTGTTTAGAATGGACTATGGTCTTTTCAACCACATTAACGGCACAAGAGTTTGGCAAGATGGAAAATTTCATTATCATGTCTAAAATCCATTATTGATTATTATCTCTTACTCAAGACGTATTGTGAAAAACCTATGATGACATTAACCTCAAATAATTATTCACCAACTTTTGAGCTTTCTGGAATCCGTATTTATTATGGTAAAATACAAGAAAAACCAGATGGAACGCTCGTTTGTTCCCATACTTTTCCTGAAAAAATCAAAGCTGAAAATAATTTTTGCTCTGATTTTTATCTACTATTTTAATCTATTTTAGATGAGTTAGAAGAATATGTCTGGTTAGTTGATTTAGAGTGTTTTAATTTACAATATCTTAATGAAAATGACTTTGATACAGTAGAATCTTATTTAGATTCTATTAGAGTTGATAATATAGCTTATCTTTCAAATTCACCAGGGTTTCTTAAGCAGTTTGCTCCTTTGGTCAAAGATGATTGGAATCAATTATGGGGCTTTAAAAAAACATTACTCAATGTTAGAACTCTTATTAATTGTTATCCAATTACAGAATTATTAAATTGGTGCGTTACGACGGATTGCTAGATCTAAGCAAAAGCAAAGATTATTACCGTCTAACGCACCCTACATTTTATTACTAGAATATTGATAATTAAATCACTCATCCCAAATTGCTGTTGGTATTTCTTTGATACCATCGCTCCCCCAATTAGGCGGATAAATTCCCTGAGCAATAAACCGATGGATGCTTGAAAACTGCCAATCTTGCGGATTTGCACATAATCCATGTTTTACGGGATTATAATGAATATAATCACAATGCAGAGCAAAATCTCTTTCATCTCGAAGCAAATGTTCCCAATAACGACGCTGCCAAAGATTGCGCTCTCTTCGGTTTATTCGTGACTGAGAAACTTCTCGGTTAACACCTAATTGTTCTGCATAATGCTTGGTAACATACGTTTTAATCAATCGCAATCT
>NZ_JADBVM010000046.1:0-2853 GCF_020244875.1 Microcystis sp. M44BS1 | reverse complement strand
ATTCTTTTTTTGCTACCTTTAATCGCTTATGAGGTAAGCAAAGCACGACGTTTTTAAAAATTTTCAGCTATGTATTTCCGAGAAATCGACTAAAAACGTTGCCAGATAAGGATTTGAGAGAATGACATTTCAGAGAATGAATCAACCCTAGGGGGCAGGGGGGATCAGAGGCAAAATCTATCTTTGATTTAATTATAACTACTTACTTAAGTGGCCAGCAGATTTCTAGTCGATAATTAGGGCTATTTTCCCCGTCACCGCACCAGTTTCTAGCAATTGATGGGCGCTGATAGCTGCCGCTAAAGGGAAGGTTTGGGAGAGATGAATAGTTAACTTTTTCTCATCAATTAAACGCGCCCCTTGCCTGAGAATTTCTGTTTGATATTTTTGCGCTTCTGGCAGTCCCATCAAAGCCGGGGTTAACATTAATTCTAAACTAATCCGCAAATTGCGATCGCGCGCTTCCTTCCAGCTGCCCCTAGGTTCCAAAATTGTCACCATATCGCCATAAACTCGCACCGCTCGGCAAGTCTGCCCAAAAGTTTCCCCTCCCACCGTATCAAAAGCGACATCTACCCCTTTCCCTGCGGTTTCTTGAAGTATCGCCGCGACAAAATCGGTTTGTTTGTATAAAATCGGGTAATCTGCCCCTAATTGCCGCACCAAACGCTCTTTATCGCTATTTCCCACCGTTGTATAAACTTTAGCCCCCTTCAGTTTCGCCAATTGAATCGCAACATGACCAACACCCCCGGCCCCGCCATGGATAAGTACGCTTTGTCCCGACTGGAGACGAGCGCGATCGTAGAGTGCTTCCCAAGCGGTGATTAAAACCAAAGGTACAGCGGCCGCCTCGGCAAAAGAAAGAGATTTTGGCTTGTGGGCCAAATGATCCGCCTCGATCAGGGCATATTCGGCATAATTTCCCGTGCCAGGCTTGCCCAGTCCGCCGCTACAAAAGTACACTTCATCCCCGGGGCGAAAATCCTGCACCGCCGCCCCAACGGCCTCGACAATTCCCGCCCCGTCACAGCCCAAAATGGCTGGCATTTGCTCGGGGTAAAAAGTGCCGCGTTTACGAATTTTTGTATCAATAGGGTTGACACCAGCGGCTTTTAATGCTACTAAAACCTGATGCGGTTGACTAATTTTCGGGGTGGGGACTTCCTGAAGCTGCAGGACATCCACGGCAGTCATGAGGATAGCTTTCATTCTATCTAGGGTTTGTTGAAAAAGTTTTTCCTGGGGGCAGGGATCCCCCCGCCTACCGGCACCCCCCTTATTAAGGGGGGCAGGGGGGATCAGCACCCCTTATCAAGGGGGGCAGGGGGGATCAAAGACAAAATCTATCTTCTATTTAATTAGAATCACTTACTTACTCCGGATTAACCCACATTAACGTCTGGCCAAATTCTACCGGTTCACCGTTAGCGACGGCGATTTCGACGATTTGCCCGGCCACTTCCGCTTCGATTTCATTCATCAACTTCATCGCTTCGATGATACAGACCGTTTGTCCGACACGGATCCGATCGTTTTTTTCCACAAAAGAGGGTTCATCGGGAGCGGGAGCGCGATAAAAAGTGCCGACCATGGGAGAGGTAATCGCCAGCCATTTTTTATCAACAGCGGCGGCTACGGGTTCGGGAGTGGGGGTTTCTGGGGCCGGGGTGGGACCTGCGGCTACCACTGGAGGGGCGACCGGGGCCGTCACCACCGGCAAGGGAGCGGCGAGAGGCCCAAGGGCAGTATTAACGGTTCCTTTGCGGATATTTAGCTCCAAATCTGCACTTTTAAGGCTAAATTCACTAATATCCGTTGCTGCCAATGTTTTGATCAGTTCTCGAATTTCGTTGTAATCAATAGTCACCGCTCTGAAATCCCCCCGCAAATAAAAAGCAACAAATCCAAATTCGCACCTACCAAACCGTCGATTTTTCGCATCTAGCGGCTAAGTTTTGGGAGACAGGCTCAGAAAACTGGCTTTAGTCCTAAACCCCTCCCTAAGACCTCATTTCTGGGCTTCTGATCACAATTATTCCCGTCCCAGATAGGAACCATCCCTGGTGTCCACTTTAATCCTTTCACCGATGGAAATAAACAGGGGAACCATCACCTGCGCTCCCGTTTCTACGATCGCCGGTTTCGTGCCACCAGTGGCCGTATCTCCCTTGACTCCCGGATCTGTATCGATGATTTCCAAGATTACCGAGGTGGGCAATTCTATCTCTAACACTTGCTCATTCCAAAAGAGAATATTGACTTCCATTCCTTCCTTCAGATACTTGGCTCGATCGCCCATTTGTGCCGGGGTGAGAGTTGCTTCCTCAAAAGTCTCCATGTCCATGAAGACAAACTGATCGCCTTCTTTGTAGGTGTGCTGCATGGTGCGCTTTTCGATCGTGGCTGAGGGCAAGGTTTCCCCCGCCCGGAACGTCCGTTCTACCACGTTGCCGGTCTGGACATTTTTTAACTTGGTTCGCACAAAGGCCGATCCCTTACCCGGTTTGACGTGCAGGAATTCCACCACCCGCCAGACAGAGCCATCTATCTCGATGGTCGTACCGCTCCGAAAGTCGTTACTCGAAATCATGAAATGCTGTTTAGGCCAAGAAAGATCAACATTCCATTTTACATACTTCCTGTCCCCGAAAAAACTTTTTTCCCGCCCCTACAGGTAAGGAGGAGGTGGCATCTCCCAGAACGGGAGAAGGTAGGGCTGATTCATTCTCCGAATCTAATTCTTTTTTTGCTACCTTTAATCGCTTATGAGGTAAGCAAAGCACGACGTTTTTAAAAATTTTCAGCTATGTATTTCCGAGAAATCGACTAAAAACGTTGCCAGATAAGGAT
>NZ_JADBVM010000045.1:0-3774 GCF_020244875.1 Microcystis sp. M44BS1 | reverse complement strand
TTCGCTTTTCCTGAGAATTGAGAGGTTTTCCTTAACATATTTATTCGCTCAACCCAACCTACGGACTCTACAGTAGTCAGGAAACCCAACAATACACCCAAGGAAACCCAACAAAAAGATTCAGACAGATTTAGGTGTTGGCTGTTGGGTTTCGTTCCGATGACCCAACCTAGGAAACGATGCGATCGCTCTATTCATAGCCAACCTGCACCGGAAAGATGATTTCTTCATTTGCACCCCAGTCAATCTGATAGATTTCTTGTTGAACATAACGGTGAAAACTGGAATATTCCCAAGCTGAAGGAGCATTAACTAATCGATGTTTTACGGGATTATAATGGATGTAATCTACATGACAAATGAAATCTTGCTCGTTTTTGATTAAGTGTTCCCAGAACCGTCTTTGCCAGATAGTTTGTTCTTTTTTATTCTCTCTCGAAGTATTCATTTTTCCGTGATATTGTGAATCGCAGTTACGACTAAAATAGCTTTTTATTAAACGCCAACGAGTGGAAAAATTGGCATCACCTTCGGGTAAAGTCCAAATGCAGTGCAGGTGGTCGGGTAAAATGACAATGGCATCGATTGTGAATGGGTGACGTTGCATAACGTAGCGAAATGCTTCTCGCAAGAGGGAGATATTTTCCGGTTCGCACAAGAATTTTTTACGCTTGTGAGTGACAAGAGTAAAAAAGTAAGTTCCTCCCTCAATTTTTGCCCTTCGATACTGCATAATAAATATTGATTATTCTAGCGCATAATCTCCCTTGTCGGTTAGATTGACCAAAGGAAAACCCAACAAAGCATAACTGGTGGATTTGTTGGGTTTCGTTCCTCAACCCAACCTACGAAACTACTACGAAACGATATGATCGCTCTTTTTTAAATCATATAGTAATCATTTTTCCATAGATCCTTTGCTTCCTTGTAGCCTTGTTTGATTTGCACTGTGAATTTATCTGTCGCCTGTAAGACTTTTGATAATCTTTTTAGCCAATCGCTCATTAATTTCTCGATGTCTGGGAATTGGTTCTGTTTTTCCAGTATCTGGATTATGGTAAATATCGTGTTTCCCCCCATGTCTAATCAAATAGCAGCCAGCTTGCTCTAATTGTGCAATTAAATCATGCCTTTTCATGCGATTTCAAACTCTGCAACTCTCTTGATTCCGGGGATTTCTTCCGTAGTAAATGTTCTGTAGAGATCGACCAAGTTTTCGATTAATTCTTCTAAGTCAACACCTTGGGTCCAATGATCGGGAAATTCATTCAAATAGCCCAAGAACATCCCATCTGATTCTTTCCAATACGTATATGGAATCCTCATGGTGAAATCCTCATTCTGCGTTGCTAACGATATTAAGTTGACCCCTATTATAACTGAATTGCTCCCAAGCCACGATGTTGGGTTTCGCTTTCCCTGAGAATTGAGAGGTTTTCCTTAACATATTTATTCGCTCAACCCAACCTACAGTTTCGTAGGTTGGGTTGAGGCACGAAACCCAACAATACACCCAAAGAAACTACCGTAGGTTGGGTTGAGGCACGAAACCCAACAATACACCCAAGGAAACTACCGTAGGTTGGGTTGAGGCACGAAACCCAACAATACACCCAAGGAAACCCAACAAAAAGATTCAGACAGATTTAGGTGTTGGGTGTTGGGTTTCGCTTTTCCTTGAGAATTGAGAGGTTTTCTTCAACATATTTATTCGCTCAACCCAACCTACGGACTCTACAGTAGTCAGGAAACCCAACAATACACCCAAAGAAACCCAAAAAAAGATTCAGACAGATTTGGGTGTTGGGTTTCGTTCCGATGACCCAACCTCGGAAAGGATGCGATCGCTTTTCGTCCTCTAAAATAGTGATCGCACCAAAATGACAAGCACTGTAGCATAACCCACTGAATATTATAAAATTGGTGGTGCGTTACATTTCATGCTTGGCCAAATCCAGCCAAATAAGCTTTAACCTCATGCCAGAAATTTTCAGACTGGAAGGCTATGTTTTCTTTTTCTATGCCAGAAGGCAATGAACCTATGCACGTTCACGTTCGACGGGGCGGCGGATATGCTAAATTTTGGCTAGAGCCGCTAGAATTGGATTATGCTAAAGGTCTAAAAACCAAAGAAATTGTTCGGGCTGAAGTTATCATTACAGAAAATATAGAAATAATACGGAGGAAATGGCACGATGTATTTGGTACATGAAAGCAGAGTAAAAGCTCAAAAAGTTTGGGTTGAAGATAAATGGATTTGTATTCGTTTAGAAGACGATAGAGAAATTCGTTTTCCTGCCTATAAAAATAAACGGTTATCAAAAGCAACTTCTGAACAATTAGCAGAGGTTGAGTTAATTTGTGATGGCACGGGATTACATTGGGAAACCTTAGATGAGGATTTGTCCATCATTGGCATTTTAGAAGGAAGATTGGGTGCTTAAATGTTAAATGCTTAAAAAAAATCGGCTCTACCGAACCTAGTAATCATAGCAATTATCGTCGATTGGGTTGACGTAAGGAAACCCAACAATACACCCAAAGAAACTATCGTAGGTTGGGTTGAGGCACGAAACCCAACAATAAACCCAAGGAAACCCAACAAAAAGATTCAGACAGATTTAGGTGTTGGGTGTTGGGTTTCTACCGTAGGTTGGATTGAGGCACGAAACCCAACAATACACCCAAAGAAACTACCGTAGGTTGGGTTGACGTAAGGAAACCCAACAATACACCCAAAGAAACTACCGTAGGTTGGGTTGACGTAAGGAAACCCAACAATACACCCAAGGAAACTAAAGTAGGTTGGGTTGAGGCACGAAACCCAACAATAAACCCAAAGAAACCCAACAAAAAGATTCAGACGGATTTAGGTGTTGGCTGTTGGGTTTCGCTTTTCCTGAGAATTGAGAGGTTTTCTTGAACATATTTATTCGCTCAAACCAACCTACGAAACTTATCCCCCTAATTGTTGTAAAATCTGCATCACCTTTTCATAAGCAGCCATATTATTCTGTTGGCGGAATAATATGGCTGCTTGTTGTAGATCAATTTTTACTTTTTCGGGTTGTCCTAATATGGCATATAAAATACTACGACCTAAGTAAGCTTGAGCCAAATTAGGATTAATTTCAATGGCTTTGCTGAAGTCAGAGAGGGCTAAATCGTATTTCCGCAAGTCTCTGTGAAGAAGCCCCCGATTGTAGTAAGCATCAGCATCATTAGAATTAATTTTAATAGCTTTGTTCCAGTCAGCTAAAGCTAATTCGTATTTCTGCAAGTCAATGTAAAGAAGCCCCCGATTGTAGTAAGCATTAGCATAATTAGGATTAAGTTTAATAGCTTGATTGTAGTCAGCTAAAGCTAATTCATATTTTTGTTGATCATCATAAAGAACCCCACGATTGTTGTAAGCCTCAGCATAATTAGGATTAATGTCAATGGCTTTGTTGTAGTCAGCTAAAGCTAAATCGTATTTTTTTTGGTCATCATAAAGAGACCCCCGATTGTAGTAAGCCATAGCAAAATTACGATTAAGTTCAATAGCTTGGTTGTATTCATCTAAAGCTAATTCGTATTTTTCTTGGAGACGGTAAAGAACCCCCCGATTGTTGTAAGCCTCAGTAAAATTACGATTAAGTTCAATAGCTTTGTTCCAGTCAGCTAAAGCTAATTCGTATTTTTTTTGGTCATAGTAAAGAACCCCACGATTGTAGTAAGCCATAGCATAATTAGGATTAATTTCAATAGCTTGGTTGTATTCATCTAAAGCTA
>NZ_JADBVM010000044.1:0-11866 GCF_020244875.1 Microcystis sp. M44BS1 | reverse complement strand
TCCCTCTGTAGCCATGTTTTTGCTGGTTTTCTGCCCCGAAACAAGCTATAATGGTCTAAAGGTCAAATTTGAAAATTTTTGCCTCAAACCCTATCTGCGTAAGAACTTCAGGATTTTGTGTCCAGTAGTTCATTAGTATTTCATTGCTTGAACTCAGGCTCTGTAAGACTTTTAGCCATAGCTAGTATGTTTATACGGGGGAAGTCCAGTTATATTTAATTCCACCCACCTACTTAGGGCTGGCTGAATAATGGTAAAACCCTTTTAAAATAAGGCTTTTGACCTGTTAAAATCCGATGTTAGTGCCAGAATATAGGATTGGGACATTCAAAAACCTGGCATTATTCTTTTTATAGTACATAAACTGGTACAAAAAAAGAAGGGCAACAAAGCCTGAAACGACCGACTCCTAACCCCACCAACAAACTTTTTCAGCAAACCCTAACTAAGACTTGCTCCAGTGGAATATGAGTCAGAAAAAATGTTTTTCCTTCCGAATCTCGCAAAGCTTCTAGATAGGTATCAATTCCTCGCGGTTCGGGCCAATTTTCAACATCTGCTAAATGCAAAGCAATTTAATGTGACTTCCTCGTTGACTGTGAATAGTAAAGCCAAATCGAGCGAGAATCTTGATCACGTCTTTGCCTGATAGTTGTTTCAGTTTAGGCATATTCAGGCTGTAACTCAACCGTAATCTGTAGAGAAGGTTTGGCAACTAGACCAAACTCACTAGGCTCTTCTCCTTCTAAATGTAATAAGACAGCTTCTTTGAGATTATTAACCACCTCATCCAAGGTATTTCCTTGGGTAACAACCGAAATTTCCGCGCATTCGGCCACATATCCTTGTTGTTCACCAGAATAAATAATTGCGGTAATTTTTGAACTTAATTCAGCCATAATTGCTCAGATAAAATACGTTTTGATTGTAATAGAGTATATTTTAGCTATGGGGAAATAACCTGAAAAATTGGGAGAGATTTGTCTCGTGCAGTGTAGTCTTCGATAAGGAAATCTAGAACTTCAAGGGCATTTTGTAGCGCTTCATTGTAGGTTTCGCCGTGAGTATGAGCATAGGAGACAAATTCAGGGAGATGGGCGATAAATTTGTTGTCTTCTTGTGACCATTGAATATAAATACTATAGTGATAATTCATGGGTTGTCTCCTTGATTTAATTTGGCTAGTTCCTGAAGTGCATTTCTTCCGTCTTTTTCCTGGTAGTGATCGGCATCACTACTATTTTTGCATAACAGGATCAAGCTATATTATAAACGGGGATGAATTCAGTGGTTATGACCGCTATTACCTAATCTCCATAGTGTGTTTTGGTACGAATAATCAGAATAGTTTGATCGTCTTCATAAATTTCATAAAGCAGACGATCTTTTCTATTTAGGCGATAGGAATACAAGCCTTCTAAATCGCCTTTTAAGGATTTGCCAATATAGGGATTAATTGCAATTATGTTAGTTAAAATTTCTTGAAGTTTGACTTTTTGTTTTTGGGTGAGTTCGTCGGTATCTTTTCGCGCTTGTTTAGAAAAGACAATTGTGTAGGTTCTCATCCAAATACTTGTTCCATTGTGAGGGTTTCTCCTGCGGCATATTCTCGTCGTGCTGATGCAATATGTTGTAATAGTTTGGAATCTTGCATGAGTTCGGAGGTTTCAGCTAAGGATTCCCATTCTTCTTGAGTGATGAGAATATAACTGCGATTTTCACGAACGATCACTACTCCATCGGGTTCTTTTTCAGTGCGATCGCAGAGTTCTTCTAGGTTGGCTTTGGCGTAATCAACGGTGACTTGATACATAAATCGCTTACGGTTTGTGGGGATTACTCTTAATAATAAAGCAAAAATTGTTTCTTGGCTGACGTTTTCATTATTTATTTTGGGCTTTTTGGTTCTGATCGAGAAGAAGGCGATATAACAACTTCAGTAATGATCTAAGCCGTAACTTGCATAATGTTTATTTTGGCTTTTCCGAGATCATGGTATAAAATGTTCTATGAACGGTTAAATACTAGGAGATATTACTGAACCGAGAATATTTGGGCTATGCGGAAATAGCCTGGAGAGGTGGGAGAGATTTGTCTCGTGCAGTGTAGTCTTCGATAAGGAGATCTAGGACTTCCAGAGCATTTTGCAAGGCTGCATGGTAGGTTTCACCATGGGTATGAGCATAGGGTCCAAATTCAGGGAGATGGGCGATAAATTTGTTGTCTTCTTGTGACCATTGAATAAAAATACTATAGTGATAATTCATTGTTTATATCCTCAATTTCTTGAAAAACTTCTTCTAAAAAAGGAGCTTTTGAGCTTACTATATTATCTTCATGTCGATCATGCTTATGATGAGGAAATGAAGGAAAATTAAGTTTTTGATGATGAGGAGCATTATCATAACGGAAAATTAAATCACCTTTTTGATTGATATAGTGGTAAGAATATTTGCCTCGGTTTATGCTGATCTCTACTTCGACAAATTCTCGAATATAGAGCCGAGAGCCGTCAATAAAGGTAATATTTCCTCTAATAAAACCGAGACTCTCTGTCCGTTTTTCTGTGTCAAGTTCAAAAGTTTGGATCATGGATGAGTTTGTTAGAAGTTTTCTAATTCTCTCAAAGTAAGTCTCAATCAACAAATTCAATCTCCTTAATGATGGCTATTTTTTGCTGTATTTTGTCAAGCATCCATGATTCTCCTAACCATTCATCAAAATCTTCACTGTGTTGTAATTGATCGTTGGTAAACAAATCAACAAACTGCTCTGTTGACCATTGATATTGAGTTTCAAATTCTTTTAAGCGAGCTTGAGTTTTTTGTAATCCGCTTTCTAAGTCCTGTAGCCGATTATTCAGATCGGTTTTAATCATTGCTTTAAGAGATTCTGGTTGACTAGAGCGCAGTTTAATTAGGTTTGTTGAGTTTGATTCTAGCGGTTGGGTTTGCATAGTGATTTTTTTCTTGTCAGTGTTAATTTAGAGTAAAAAATGATTGCCACTCCATTGGGTTCTTTTGAAGTTTATTTTGGCTTTTACGAGATCATGGTGTAAAATGTTCTATGAACGGTTAAACAATGGAAGATGTTACTGAACTGGTGCTTATCTTTAATTGTACTGCTTCTCATTGCAACTGTTGTTGCGCTAGTGACGCAGCGACTATAAACAACGATGAGGTAAAAAAATGAAGCTCAAAATCTGCAAAATCGGCAACTCATTAGGAGCCTCTTTCCCCAAAGAAGTTCTCGACAAACTCCAGGTGGGAGAAGGAGATACGATATACGTCACCGAAACGCCAGACGGGGTACAGTTAACCACCTACGACCCAGAATTAGAGCAAATTATGGAAGCAGCTTCTCAAGTTACCCGCCGTTATCGCAACGCTCTGCGGGAATTGGCTAAGTGAGCGAAATCATCTGGATTAGTGAACAAGCAGCCAGGGCAATTCACCACCAGCAACTCGCTCTCTTTGGCGGAGCCGAAGGCATCCTCGACCCGAAAAAACTCTCCAGCGCCCTCGCCAGACCTCGCCTTTTAAAAAGACGTTTTCATCATTCATTTCGAGGTTGTTGGTTCTGACTGAAATGTAATAGATAATATTTGAGCTATGCGGCAATAGCCTGGGGAAGGGGAAGGGATTGACCGCGTGCGGTGTAGTCTTCGATAAGGAGATCTAGGACTTCAAGAGCATTTTGCAGAGCTACATTATAGGTTTCGCCATGAGTATGAGCATAAGGGCCAAATTCAGGTAGATGGGCGATAAATTTGTTGTCTTCTTCTGACCATTGAATAAAAATACTATAGTGATAATTCATGGGTTGTCTCCTTGATTTAATTTTGCTAGTTCCTGAAGTGCGTTTCTTACATCTTTTTCCTGGTAGCGATCAGCATCGCTACTATCTTTGCCTGACAGGGTCAAGCTATATTCTAAACGGGGATGGCTCCAAACGGTATGACTACCTTTACCGGGGCGATAGGTAAACCCTGCTTTCAGAAGTATAGACTTGAGTTCTCGTATTTTTTTAGGCATTTGCTATCTGCTGGAGTAATTTTATTGCAGTTTGAGCATTATTAAGGTATTACAAAGAATCTAGGAATGGCGGAGGGATTGGATATCTTCGACCATTTCGGGGGGAAAGCGTTGGCTTAATTCCTCATCAGGAAGTTGAGAAAGCATCAGATGATAATTATTTTTTACTGTTTGAGTGTCGGGGTGATTTTCTCCTAATTTTTCCGAACAAATAGCAATCGCTTTTTGATAAAGCGGTTCCGCTTCTGCGTACTTTCCTTGATCGCGATAAAGATTTGCCAGATTCTTGAGACTGTTCGCCACATCAGGATGCTCTGCTCCCAATTGCTTTTCCCGAATCGCCAACGCTCGCAATAAGAGAGGTTCTGCTTCTGCGTATTTCCCTTGAGAGTTATAAAGAACCGCCAGATTGTTGAGATTTAACGCCACATCAGGATGCTCTGCTCCCAATTGCTTTTCGCTAATCGCCAACGCTCGTAAATAAAGCGGTTCCGCTTCTGTATATTTCCCTTGATCGCGGTAAAGATTCGCAAGACAGCAGAGACTATAGGCAAATTCAGAATGCTCTTCTCCTAATTGCTTTTCCCGAATCTCCAGCACTCGCAAATAGAGAGGTTCCGCTTCTGTGTATTTCCCTTGAGCACAATAAAGATTCGCCAAACCATTAAGACTGTTGGCCACATCAGGGTGCTCTTCTCCTAATTGTTTTTCCCGAATCCCCAGCGCTCTTTGATAAAGAGGTTCTGCTTCTGCGTATTTCCCTTGATCGCGATAAAGACCCGCCAGACCACCAAGACTGTACGCCACATCAGGATGCTCTTTTCCTAATTGCTTTTCCCGAATCGCCAGCGCTCGCAATAAGAGTGGTTCTGCTTCTGGGTATTTCCCTTGATGGCTATAAAGAACCGCCAGATTGTTGAGACTGGTCGCCACATCAGGATGATTTTTGCCTAAGCGTTGTTCACTCAGGGTTAAACATTGTTCATAATACGGAACTGCTTGCTGATAAATTCCCTGCGCTTCATAAAAACGACCTAAACCAACAAAAGACCCAACTAAATCTTCATTATCTAACCATTGATTTAACTCCTCTGCGACAACTTTTATATGCTCAATATCCGGTTCTAAATTAGCAACGTCTTCTAAGGTCAAGGTGTACTTCTTAATATCTTTAGCAATTCTTGCCATCACCTGACAATAGGCTCGTTTTGCTTGCTCCTTAAACGCAGATGCTTCTAACTTATCGCGCAAATACATCCGAATTAAAGTATGCAACTCATAGTTCTGACTATCAACATCATTTAGCAAGTTTAAATTTACCAAATGTCGTAAATCAGTCCTAGTCGGTATCGGTAAATCAGGCGGATCAATAGACGCAGAAACCGATTTAGATAGACCAAACCAGCGTGAAAATGTCGGAAAATATCTCTCTATAGCTCCCCTTTTTAAGGGTTGGGGTTGGGGGTATCTCTCCTCAAACAAAGACAAAATTAACTTTTCATTAATCCGACTTTCTGCAAATAAACTGAGCCATTCTCCTGCTAATCGAGAACTCTCACTCAACTCCCCCCAACTCAACTCAAACGCCGCCGCTACCCCCCTTTGAGCCGTCATAAAAGCATTTTGGGGAAATTGTAAACTCTCATCCTTTAATTTTTGCGCCTGTAACTGTGCTAAAAGTTCTGTTAACTCACAACTCATATACTGTCCATAGCGTCCCACCAACTCAATCCCTAACGGTAAATACCCCAACCATTTGACTAATTCTCTGGCTTTTTCTTGGTTATTTACTACCGCATTGGGTAAAAAGAAAGCTAACAATTCTACCGCCGCATCAGGACTTAAGACTTCTAAATCAATCGGATTAAAATTACGAGCAATCTGTTCATTACGAGTCGTAATAATTACCTTAAACCGCTTTTCACCTTGAGGCGGTAAATAGTCTTTTATTTGTTCATAGCGACGCACATCATCAAAAATAATTAAGGCTTGATCCTGCTCATTCTTGAACCAATTATGCCAACAAAAACGAATCCGCTCTACCAATTCCCCTTCCGTCGGTAAAATTAATCTTAAATGAAGCTGAACAAAGGTTAAAATACTCAAACCCGGATCACTTTCCGCTACATTTAACCAAGCAATTCCCCCTAGATAGGTTTTGTTTTCCCATTCCCGCCAACTATACTGTAACGCTAATTCCGATTTACCAACGCCACTCATCCCCGTCAACGTCGAAATCGCCACGCGGTTAGCTTCCTGTAATTGGGTTGCTAATTGGTTTAAAACTTCATCACGTCCAACAAATTTTGCAACCCCACTATTGGGTAAATTGTGAAGGTTTTGTTTGACCTGATCCTCAACAGGCGACTGTAGTCAGGTGAAGTGAAAAGTCGGATTATGAATTGTTCCTTGATTAACAATTCCAACATTTTTCATCATATTAATAACGTAAGGATTAGATTCATTTTCCTTAACCACTTGTTCTGCAACTTTTTGTATTTCTGGATCTTCCAGTAAAGTCGCCATTACCTCAATGGTTTCAGGTAACAAAGCAGGATTTTGATTAGCCGATTGCAACTTTTTTAAAGTATCAGGAGACTTGACTGCGATTAAATTTATCAGTTTTTCAAGGAAACCATCTAAGACAAGCTCCCCCACACGAGCCAACGCTCCCCCTAAAATAATCGTGAATCCTGTAGCCAATAGAGTTAAAGGTTCCATGATACAACTCCTTGCTAATAAATGGCACTTAATTAATTGTTAGATAGTGTAACAGGCTTCTGGTTCTTGTGTTTTATCTTTAATAAGATTATAGCCTGTGAAATAACAAAATGCCTACCCCGTGGAACAGGCTTCTAGTTCTTGTACCTGATCTTTGATAAGATTAACGTATAACCTTTAATTCTAGTTTGCTTGAGTTTGTCGTTCATGGCTTAGGGAAAATAACGGTACATTTCTTTACGGTGTAAAACTCGGACAAAAGCAATCATATTCTCCTCAACATAAATACCTATGCGGTAATCTCCTATTCTTATCCGATAGTAACTAGGGTGGCCTTCAATAGCTTTGATATTTCTTAACTCAGCTAGATTATTGGCCGCTTCTACCTCCACAATGACAGCTTCAATTCGTTGTCGTAGCTTACGATCCTTGATAGCACCTAAATCTCGAAAAAAAAGGCGACGAAATTCAACTTGCATGATTTACTCTGCTAATAAAGAAAAAATTTCTTCTCGACTGACATTTTCATCATGAAGACCTTCTTCTATTGCTTTGGCTAGAGCCATATCCTCTATCACTTCATAAATTACGTCTGTTAAAGTTTCCCGTTCCTGCAATAATAACTCATGCAGAACCTCTTTAACAATAGGCTTGAGTGCTTGGGCTTGATCTTCTAACATTTTTGTCTCCTAATCTGTGTTTTATCTTTAATAAGATTATAGCCTATAAACTGGCAAAATACCTACCCCGTGGAACAGGCTTCTGGTTTCTGTACTTGATCTTTCCGAATCTTCGTAGTCATAAACTTACTCGATGTAACCAAAAAAATTCTTCTCGACTGACATTTTCATCATCAAGACCTTCTTCTATTGCTTTGGCTAGAACCATATCCTCTATCATTTCATAAATTACATCTGTTAAAGTTTCCCGTTTCTGCAATAATAACTCATGCAGAACCTCTTTAACAATAGACTTGAGTGCTTGGGCTTGATCTTCTAACATTTTTGTCTCCTAATCAATCTTTTGGTTAATTTTAATAGTTGCTTTTCCTGTAACTCTTATCCCTTTTGTGCCAATTTGTTCTGTTTTAGTCGTTGTTTTTCCTTTTACCGGTTGCTCAATTTCAGCATTTATTTCTCCTGCTTCCAAGTTATCTAAACCAATTTGGCTGATTTTCCCTGCTTAAATTTCCTGTCCCCAAATTCGTAACTCTTCAGCAAAAAGAGAATCTTCGTCTAAAATCACATCCAAATTTTTAGTGATAGTTTCAATGGCCGTGCTGTCCCCACTTTCTAATTTAGCTAATGCTTCATTGACATTGAGCGATTTTCCCGTTAACCGATCCCTAATCTTTCCCCATAATACAGAAATTTTCGCCACAGTCTCCGCCGTAAAACGCTCGGCCAAATCTCCTGTACCTGATTTAACGAACTCCTGGATTGCCAACGTTACCAACACAATCGCGCTTAAAGGTTCAGTCATATTTAACTCCTTTGGTGTTTGGGTTGAAATACAATATTTGGGGTGGAGGTTTCTTATACCATGATTATATAGTAAAGATCGCTTCGGTGGGATCATGGTTGATACAGTAAAGTTAATGCAGGTATCACTCTCTCGTCATGACATAATTATTAATAACAGGAATTTTACTCATACTAAGCACAGTTTCCCTAAGCTGTTACCCATTTAAACTGGGTGTTATAGTGTTATAAAACCAACTAGGAAACTGGCTCTTTCCCTGCTCTCATCTGGTCTTAACAGATAATTTAGATAGGTCAGCAGTTTAACTCGCACAAATTTTTAACTGGGATTGTTGCTATACTGGTGGCTCTTGACAAAAGACCATGTTAATTATTTTTCTGATAAGGATTATTAGTCACCTTTTCATGTACTATGGATCTATGGCAATATTTTTGAAGGATCACGAGCGATGCAATCCCTAAGGCTCAGAGTTAAAACTGCTTGGAGAAGTAAAAAAGCAAGGATGATTATATCGTTCCTATTGCTTTTTATCTTCATGCCAATTTTTCTTTATGCTTGTTTTAGTGATCTTCCTAACCAATCATCGGAGCAACGGCAAGGAACCCTTTTGGTTTGGTATCCAGAAGAGGGCAATTTAACTGAAGTACTAGGTCTCGGTTTGCAAGAGTTTGAAAAATTAAATCCGCAGGTGACAATTCTTGAACAAGCTATTCCTATCGATGAGATACCCGAACGTTTTTTTAAACAATCTCAAAGCGGATTAGGTGCAAGTGTTATTCTAATTTTTTCGAGAAATATACCCAGATTAGTATCTGAAGGGGTACTGGGGGAAATTGACCGAAAAAATCTAGATTTATCTATCTATAATCCCCCAACCCTGAAACAAGTTAGCTATCAAGGAAAAATCTATGGGATTCCCTTAGGTTCTCGTACTCGTGTACTGTGTTACAATCAAAAAAAATTACAAGTTAGTACCGATCCGCTGCTGAAGCAACCTCCCACCAGTTTAGAGGGATTAGTGGAACGTGCCCGCAAAGGTTATTCTGTGGGGATGGTGTCCTCTTTTGAAGATACTTTTTGGGGAATGGCAATTTTTGGCAGCTATTTGTGGGATGATCAGGGTAGGCTGCAACCTCGCTTGGATGGTTGGGCAAAATGGCTAGAATGGCTAAAATTTGCCTCGTCACAGCCTAATTTTATCCTCAATCGTCAACGGGAATTACTTCATGAGGCCTTTGCTAGAGGCCGCTTAACCTATTATGTGTGTAATTCTATTGAAATTGCCGATTTAAAAAACAGCCTCCAAGATGATCTCAGAGTCGCTTTACTTCCCCAAGACACTCAAGGTAAAGCAGCACCAATTCTCTATACACGGGTGATGGTATTCAATCGTAATAATAGTGATAATGAAAATAGTTTGGGATTAGCTTTAGGAAAATTTCTCACCAATCCCGAACAACAATTGCAAGCAATCATCCAAACAGAAAGTTTTATTCCCACTAATCGACGGGTACAGATCGAAGGAAATTTACTACCGATCGAATCAGTATTATTACAACAATCTCACAATGCCGTGGCAGTTCCTCTCGATGATTGGGAAAAGTTGAATAAAATTTTAGAAGAGGGAGAATTTTGGTATGAAAGAGCGATCGCTGGTGAAATATCTTCCTCAACAGCAGCCCACCAACTGACACTTTATATTCAATCAGATCTTGCTGAGGAAGTCGGGAAAATAAATTAATTATGAACAACAATATTCCCTCTCTTTCGGAAATAATTGCTAACCAATTATTATTTTTAGGACGCAGAAATGTTCAAAATCAATTAATGATTATTTTTCTCTGTTTAATTCTTGCTTGGTTATTGTCAAAATGGTTATGGTCTTACTTAGAAAAAAGATTTCCTCACGTCACCAGTTTTATTCACAGTGATAAAAAATTAACCCTCCGTCAATATTTTGCTATCCTGATACAGTTTCTTAATTTTCCAGTTATTAGTATAATTTTACTTGACTTAAATTATCTAATTTTTTTCAGTCAAAATTGGACAAGAGGAATGATTAGTTTATCTATAAAACTCCTGTGGTTTTATTTAGTTTATCGTGGTTTATTAGCTGGACTATACGCCAAGTTTTCCGTCAATACAATTAAATATTATCATTTTCGTCTTTTAGCACCTTTATTGGTGTTATTTCTCCTGAGAACCATTATTGTTTTCTACAATAATATTCAGGAAATCGCCCAAGTATCTCCTTTCAATTTATTCAATAGTCCGATCACATTGGGAAGCATATTTATTTTGATAATAGCTCCCTATTTTCTGGTAATTGTTGTTGATCTTATAGAGACTATAATTCTGAGTGTTGCTAATTTAAATCAGCAAGCTAGTCGCGGTGAAATTGAAGCAACTTTGCTGTTAGGACGTTATTTTTTCATTGTCTTAGGTTTTATTCTCATCTTGGGTTATGTGGGAGTTAATGCCACGGCAATAGCGGCAATTACTGGCGGTTTATCGGTGGGTATTGGTTTCGGTCTGCAGCAAGTAGTAAGTAATTTTATTAGCGGTATTTTACTATTATTTGAAAAAGTTCTCAAACCCGGTGATATCATTAATATTGAAGGGCAAACTTCTCAGGTAAAAAAGCTAGGTATTCGAGCGACAACAGTGCAAATCCTCACGGATAATTCCGAAAAAATTATCCCCAATCAAAAGTTTTTTACTGAGGATGTCACCACCTATACGGGTAGTGATAACTTGATTTATTGTTCAATTGTTATCGGAGTTGGTTATCAGTCTAACGCACAACAGGTGATGAATTTATTGCTAGACATTGCTAATCAACATCCTCACATACTTCAAAACCCGCAACCAGTAGCCTTTTTTCTTAATTTTGGTGATTCTAGTTTAAACTTTGAATTAAAGTTCTGGTTGGATGATATTAACGGGAAAAAGCGAGTAATTAGTGATATTAATTGTGTTATTCTTGAGCGGTTTACTCAACAGGCTATCGAGATTCCCTTCCCGCAACAAGATATTCATATTCGCAATAATTAGCAATTTATTCTGGTCAAAAACCCTAGCTGATTATTTTCATCTGAAGATATATCAATTCCACTTATTAAATCCCTGTATTTATTGTTTTTTATTAATAGTTAATGTCTTGACATAAGATAGTATATTCAGAGATACTCAATAATATAGAATCAAAATCTCCCAGATTAATTTATCGAGGTTTTGCTGATGCTTTTTCGTCCTACTTGGCTTGGTACTTTATCGCTTGTCCTTGCCTTAAATTTGCCCCTTAGTGCCTCAGAAACCTGCGTCCCGATACCTTTGATCGGTGGTCAAGGAAACCAAGTAACCAAGACCGTTTCTCAACCGACCGTTCCTACTGTGTTCGGTGTCGATATCACTCGCAATAACTGGAATACCGATTGGGCGGTTCCGAGCGATCGCATCTGGCAAAAATTCCTGGCCACTATTTCCTCGGTTGACATCCTCACCGCCGTAAACGGACGGTGATTCCCAAACCTCACGATTTGGGTTTCTGCTTCTTTCCCTTGCGGGGTTCCGCACCTGCCTTAACAGATTTACTCTGTTCTGGTCTTATGGTCGCTCTACAGACTGAC
>NZ_JADBVM010000043.1:0-10894 GCF_020244875.1 Microcystis sp. M44BS1 | reverse complement strand
TATGCAATGGACGGGGTTATAAGGAATGAAACCTTTATAGAGACAGACATTGCCGCAATTTTTGTCAATTGTTTGCGATCTGGAGCGAACTAATCAATTAAATCTCTTGCCAGATAAGGATTGAGTCGATTTATGCCCCCAAATCGAACCATACCAAGTCCCGAAGAGCCATGAATCTTAACCGATCAGGGAGACTTCCTATCTACTTGTTGGTGAATTCACACCGATTTCTATAGTATCATAGGATACACCTTACCTATTCAAAAAAAAACTAAGAGAGCTAAGAACTATCATAAAGTGTTGAGGGATAAGAAAATTATGAATAAATTAAGTCAACGTACGCAAATTTTTAACTTTCTTATTGGATTAGGATTTGTCCTGATAATAATTATTAAATTTTATTTAACCAGAAAGTATGAAATTATCGCTGTCGGTTCTGATCCAGAAAGCTATCTGGCGAGAGCTGCATTCAATATTTGGTCGGATAAAGTAGGTATCGGGGCCTTAGGTCATCCTCCCGGTTATTCTATCTTTGTCTGGTTAGTTAATTTATCTGGGATTCCTTTGAGAATATTTCACGAGATTTTTTATATACTTTCCACGGGATTTTTAGTTTATTGCTTGCGATTTTTGAAAATTCCTAAATTGATTTGTCTTGGTGTATTTGCTGTCATGGTTTTTTATCCATTGACTTTTAGGTTTTTCAATGATGCCAGGAGTGAATCATCGGTAATTTCTTTATTCAATTTTCTAGTGGGAGTGACAATATTATTATTAATTTCTAGGAAAAGATCGAGTAAGATTGTTTATTCCTGTCTATCGGGTTTGATTCTAGGAATGATTGCCATTACTAGACCAGAAAGAGAGATATTCTATCTATACTTTCTCGGATTCGGTCTAATTACTTGGATCACAGGTTATCGAATTTCCAGAAATCAAAAGATCGAGAAAATAGTTTATTACTGTTTAATTCCCTTTCTGCTTTTCTCTCTAGTTAATTTCTCCTGCACGGTCTTAAACAAAGTCAATTTTGGGGTTTCTGGAGTCAGTTTATCGGATTCTCCCAGTTTTAAGGGAATGTATACAAAACTCACGAAAATAGATGTGGGTACTCCTCAAAGATATATTCCTTTGACGCAAGCACAACTAGCCGCTGCTTATGAAGTTAGCCCAACTTTGAAAAAAATGCAGCCTTTCTTACCCAAAGAAGAAATGATTCAGGCTCACGGTTCATGGTTGTTAATTTATGCAGCTCGCGAGGTATCATCAGATCGAAAACCTCAGAATGTTTATCAGGTATTCACAGAAGTTAATAAGGAACTAGAAAAGGCTTTTCAGGAGAAAGCTTTACCTAGTAAACCTTTACTATTAGGTTATTTAGATCCTAATATAGGGGTTTGGTTGCCCCACGTTAAGAGTTCATTGATTAAGGTGGTAAATTGGTTTATATTTCCCCCTATGTCTGAAGTAGAAAATATTATTGCTAAGGATGATCCCAAAGCCAGTGTAGGATTATTTAATGCAACCGCCAATCGCCGAGCCGCTTTGATCAACAACCACAATCCTAATTCTAAAATATTTACTAAAGTTAAAATCTTAAATTATCTCGTATATGTTCTCAATGTGCTAGGAATTATTTCTTTTGTAATCCTCCTAATTTACTACTGTGTTTATCAAGCTAAATCACTGTTTCTATCTACCTACATAATTATAGTTTTCTTGATTCTTTTAACCCAAGTTGCCCGTCTTCTTCTCTATAGTTTAGTTGATGCCTCTGCTTGGGAAATTCCGATGCGTTATCTATTTCCCAGTATGCCATTGTTCTCTGGATTATCGTTACTCAATATATTTGTCGTCTTTAACTTGCTGTCAAAAAAGATACTGAAAATGAAAAATTGAAGTTTATCTTGGTTTCACAGCCATAAACCTTAGCTATATCAATCTTAAAATCGAAATGAGCTTAAAAGTTTGATTCTAACATATTAAGTTTAGAGACGTTGCTGATTTGAGATATGAATCTTCTTTTGTGGGATTTTTAAACCCTAGACCCAGACTAACTTTTGGATACGATGCACAGTTGGTATTCATACCTTGATTCGGCAACGCCGGCAATTTAACCCAAATTTTCCAGCAACTGAAATTCTGATGCTATCCTCGCCATCCCACCTAATTATTTGCTAGAAGTCATGGCCAAATCTCCTTAACCCGAACTGACGTTACATTTACTCAAAAGCTATCTCCTTGACACTGAATTTTTGATGCGTCCGGGACGCATCCCACAGCCAAATATCGCCAATTTCCCCCTAGGCTTTAGGTCTTAAATAAACTAGAGACTGTTGCCAAATTAAAGTGGGTTTATCGTAGTGATCGACCAGGTATAGACAGTTAACATCTTGCCAAAGGATGCGACCAACGAGGAGATCATCGGTGCTTAACTTAATTTCTACTTCCCGTTTCTCTTGAATATAGCTCTGTACTTGTTTAATACTCGGCAGACCAGGATCAAATTGAGACATAATGAGTTTATCGATGAGGTGTTCATCCTCTATTATTCCTGTTGAGCAGCTTTTATTGACGATGAAAATCCCCTTTACCAAATATCAAGGCCTAGGCAATGATTTTATTTTGATAGATAACCGTCACAGTCCCGAACCCCTGATCACAGCGGAAATGGCCGTGGCTATGTGCGATCGACATTTTGGCATCGGTGCCGATGGCGTGATTTTTGCGCTTCCCGGCCAAGCAGAAACCGACTACACCATGAGAATTTTCAACTCTGATGGTTCGGAACCAGAAATGTGTGGTAACGGTATTCGCTGTCTAGCCCAATTTATCGCCCGTTTAGAGGCTAACAACGTCATTGGCCGCACCTATCGCATTCATACTCTAGCAGGAACGATCATTCCCCGTTTAGAAGCCAATGAACAGGTAACGGTTGATATGGGACCGCCGCAACTCCTCGGCAGTGAAATCCCCACCACTTTAGTGGAGGGGTCAGAAAAAGTCCTTGCGGTTCCCCTAGAGGTGGAGGGCAAAGATTGGTTAGTTACTTGCGTTAGTATGGGCAATCCCCACTGTGTAACTTTTGTGGATGATCTGGCCTCTATTCCCCTAGAAACTATCGGTCCAAAATTTGAGCATCATCCGGTTTTTCCCCAACGGACTAATGTGGAGTTTGTGGAAGTAATCGCGCCGGATTATATGAAGATGCGTGTCTGGGAAAGAGGAGCGGGAATTACTCTCGCTTGCGGTACCGGTGCTTGTGCTGTGGTGGTGGCGGCCCTGTTGACGGGCAAATGCGATCGCAGTTGTACCGTGGAACTGCCCGGTGGTTGTCTTCAGATTCACTGGTCCCAAACCGATAACCGGGTTTACATGACAGGTCCTGCTAAAGCTGTTTTTGAGGGCATTTATGGTATCTAAACTAACCCGTCTGGACGGGGACTGAACTCCCCGAACAGCGCGACGGGATTGTTAATTCTTAGAGACTGGTAATCCAAGCAATAATTCCTTTACCGGTTAACAATTCAATGGCTAAAAGAGAGACAAAGCCAATCATGGCTAGTCTGCCATTCAATTTTTCAGCTTTTTTGGTAAAACCGAGACCGCTGGAACTATCAACGTACATTTTCGGTTCAACAGCAAAATTATTCAGTCTTCCTTGTTCTTCGGTGGTGTAGCCGCGGGCAGTCATGGGGAGGCTCCTTTTGTATGCTTATGTTAAGAAGTGTAACACATTGTTAAGTTATGTTGCAAATTTTAACAAAAAAT
Organism: Microcystis sp. M44BS1; assembly: GCF_020244875.1. Lineage (NCBI taxonomy): Bacteria > Bacillati > Cyanobacteriota > Cyanophyceae > Chroococcales > Microcystaceae > Microcystis > Microcystis sp. M44BS1. The sequence goes on along the minus strand of NZ_JADBVM010000043.1, from coordinate 7,123 downwards.
TTCTGGAGACTCAGAAAAACTCGATCGGGTGGTCAGACTAAATCCTGTTTAAAAGGTATAGGAGAGTGGGGTGTGGGGTGTGGGGAGAAGGGAGTACCAGAGCTGCGGAGTGGGGAGCAGGGAGAAACAATTCATAAGTAGGGAGGCACAATTATTTGTAGGATGGGTTAGCGGTAGCGTAACATAATCGGGCGTTGGGTTTCATGCTTCAACCCAACCTACGTTCATCTTATATTTAATTCCACCCACCTACTTAACTTGAGAGTTAATCACACTATTAAAAACGGATTTGGGGTCAGTCAACGGTAAGGTTCTAGGCTGTCAGGGTAGTGCTATAGTTCTACCTTATCTGGGTCTATTGAGGAAATTTTGCTTTTTTCTTGACAAATTACTCGGGTTGTGGTAGTAAAGAAGTGTAAACTTGATCACCCGATCAAGGAAAAGACAAAAACTATCTTAAGGTTTGCTGAACAAATCTAAAAACCTTGTTAGATAAGGCTTTTAGACTTTTTTTCCCTCAAAAAGTGCTGACCATTGGAGTGATCGGGGGTAAAATTCCTGGACTTTTTCCCTGAAAATTAGGTAACTGACTACCTCAAAATCGGTAAAACCCTACACCCCACACCCCACACCCTGCCCCCAGGAAAAACTTTTTGCCGCAAACCCTATCTTAAGGTCGCCAGAGGAGTCCCGTTAAACCGTACAGGAGTTAGCGGGGGATAAATTGCCGCCCAAAGCGAACCCGACTCTAGGGAGTCAACTGACCTTGAGTGGAGATGCTCGAAAGGGTAAGTGTGGGGAGAATAAGTAAAAACCACTAGGAAAAACCTGAATAGAATCTTAATATATAGAGTGCCTAGTAGCCATAACGATTGCGCTCACTATCTTTGTAAATTCTATGGCAGAGATTAACCCAGAGATCAACCTGATGCAGATAGCGACTATACTCAACCAATATCGATTTGAAATGAGAGGATATAAAGCGCAAGAATTAATCGAGCGCTGGTTGCCCACCTATTCGCTAAATTGGATTCGCATGGCGATTTTAGAGGCACTCTATCAGGGACGTTACAAAGTCATTTCGGTGGAGGAAATCCTCAAAATTTGGCACCGTCGCGGCCATCCTACCTTTCATTTTACGGGGGAATTCGAGCGCTTGGTTTGTAAAAACTTGCTAGATTCCCAGTTAAATGGCAAAAAAACGGTATTTATCCCTCAACAGGAAAAGATCAATATACTTTCTACCACCCTTGAGCAGCCTTATCCAGAGCCGGAAGCGGCAAAAACCGATAATAATGGCACAGTAGCCACGAGTAAAGACTCTTTACTCAACTTAGAAACTTCTCTTTTTAATGATCCTCGCAAAGGGATGAGTAATGTGGAGGAATTATTCTCGCAGTTAACCCCGGAAACGCCCAAATTCCCTGAATTAGAATCAGTGCCTAAATCGCCTAACGGTCCTGGAACTAGGGAGAATTTTCCGGCTAATTTTAAACCGGCAATCGATGAGTTTATCCCTTTGTTAGACCCTTCGGAATTGTATCCCAAATTAAAAGCTGTGGCCCGCTCACCGCATAAGTAGGGTCTGCTGAAAAAGTTTTTCGGTGGTGGCAGGGTGTGGGGTGTTAGGTGTGGGGTGGTGGGGTACTGACACCAATTAATTCCCCGCCCTCAAGAAAAAAAATCGCCCTGACGATTAAAATAGAGTTAACTTTTCCCCTCAAGGCTCTGCTCAATTAACTAGCATTATGACATCCTCCTATTTTGGTCTAGAAACCGAAGAAAATAAACTAATTAACTCTAATAATCTCTCGTTCGCCGCTTCTCTTGGTATTCATGGCCTACTTTTAGCGATTATCTTACCTAATTTCCTCAATAATCCAGCGCAGGAGCCAAAAAAGGAGTTACGCAACGTCAATCTGATTGAATTGAACCCTCTAGAGCAGTCACGTCTTCCCAGTCTCGACTCCTCCCTGTCCAGCTTACCCGGACTGCCTAACCTCAATTCGTCCTCTTCCTCTTTGCCTCCCCTCCCCCCCATGGATGGTATCCATAACAGCACCTTACCTCCTTTACCCTCGGTTTCTTCCCTTCCCCCTTTACCTTCCTTACCTCCTTTACCTCCCCTCTCCTCTTTACCCTCCGTCAATATCTATTCTCCTCCCGTGGCATCTATCCCCTCCCTGGGTAGATTACCGATTCCTCGCAATTTTCCCACTTCTACCCCCAGTTTACCCAGTCCTCCTGCTGTTCCCACCCTGCCGGACAATAATAATCTGCCGAGGGAGACTAATAACAACCGGATACCTCCTTACTTTGATCCCTACCAAGATAATCTAACTTTAGATAGATTGCGAAAATCCCCTCTTAGTGCATCGCAACAGGCACAGGAACAATTAAACAATTCCTTGGCCCGGACACCGGAGCCGAATGGTCAATCACCCATTGATGAACAGCGTCGTCAACAATTAATCTGGGAAATGCAAGAACGTTCGCGCTCCCTGGAGGCGGATAAAAGTAATACCAGTAACGATGAGGCCAGGAGAAATCTGGTGGATTGGCTGGCCAGAGTCCAAAAAACTAATCCCAATGCCTTAAATGAACTAAATCAGCCGAATCAGGGCAGCGGAGGCATAACTACCGTCAATTTGACCGGTAATTATCCCGCAGCGGCTTGTTCCCGTCAATTAGCGGGGACGGCGGTTTATGGGGTGACGGTGGATGGTCAAGGCCGCCTCAGCAGTGAACCCCAGTTAATTAAAAGTGCTGGCTTCCCGATTTTCAATCAACAGGCAGCTAGGGAAGTGAGATCAATTAGTTTAAAAAATCCCAGTGGTGAGTCGAGAAGCTATCGTGTGCAAGTCAGTTTTGCCCCTAACCCAGAAGTGTGTCGAGGCGCGATCGCTAATCCCCCAAAACCGGAGGGTAGTAACCTCAATACCCGTAACTCCCCCCCCGTAACGCCGGCAATTGAAACCCCGCTTCGTCCCAATCAAACCCCGCAACCCGCCGTTAGTCCCCAACCGGATAACGTCAAGCCCCCGGCAACCACAGGGCCAAATCCAGCCCAAACCCAGCCAGAACCGCCCAAAGAAGCGATAATCGAAGAAAAAGCCCCAGAAACTCCTCCCCAAACCCCCGCTCTCAATCAGCCGGACGTTTCCCCCCCTAGTCCCCCCACTAGCCAAAATCCTCAACCTGTCAGCGAGGAAGCTTTGCCCCCCGGTCCGCCAGCGGAAGCTAAAACTGAACCAGAAAGTTAGGCCTTTTCAGTTATCAGTGATCAGTGATCAGTAATCAGTGATCAGTTATCAGTTATCAGATGTGAGTTTTAAGTTCACTAGACCCCCCGCACAAGTAAGTTATCGAGCTGCTATCGGGTCAAAATATCTAAAAGCTAAGATAAATTTGACATAATCTTAGGTTTTATGGGTAGGATAGTTGTTTCTTGTCTTCTATCTCCTGTCTCCTATCTCCTGTCTCCTGTCTCCTGAAAAGGAAAACTTCGTATCTCACCATTAAGATAACTGCTGTAAATGATTTCCACTTCCCAGATACCCGATTCTTTTGTCTCACCTTGCCGTCGCGCCTCGGTTAGTCGTACTACCAAAGAAACCGATGTAGAGGTGACGATCGATCTTGATGGTAGCGGCAATTGTCGCGCCCAGACAGGAATTCCCTTTCTTGATCATATGTTGCAGCAAATCGCCTCCCACGCTGCGATCGATCTCGATGTACGCGCCACTGGAGATTTAGAAATTGATGACCATCACACCAATGAAGACGTGGGAATCACCCTCGGACAAGCTTTACTGCAAGCTTTAGGCGACAAAAAAGGCATCGTCCGTTTCGGGCATTTTGTCGCCCCTCTCGATGAAGCTTTAGTGCAGGTTGCCCTCGATTTTTCCGGTCGTCCCCACCTCAGTTATGGTCTAGAAATTCCCACCCAAAGAGTGGGAACCTACGATACTCAGCTAGTGCGAGAATTTTTTGTTGCTTTGGTCAATCACAGTCAAATGACCCTACATATTCGTCAATTAGACGGGATTAATTCCCATCATATTATTGAGGCTACTTTTAAAGCTTTTGCCCGGGCGATGAGTATGGCCATAGCGATCGATCCCCGTCGTGCCGGTATAATTCCTAGTTCTAAGGGAGTTTTATAGAAGCACTGCTTAACCCGAATTGACGTTAGCTTAGAAGCCCATAATTTGAGCCACTTGGGTTAATTCGGGCGCAATCCCAGATTTTAGTTGATTATTGCTGTGTTTTACCGCCGAATCTGGGTCTTTTAGTCCATTTCCCGTTAAAACACACACTACGGTGGCCCCATCGGGAACCTGTTGATGCACTTTTAATAATCCTGCCACAGAGGCGGCGCTGGCTGGTTCACAGAAAACCCCCTCTTGGCCCCCTAAAATCCGATAGGCTGCCAATATTTCCTCATCGCTGACTGCGTGAAATTGCCCTTGACTAGCGTGACTAGCAGCCCAAGCTTTTTCCCAGTTAGCGGGGTTGCCGATACGGATAGCCGTGGCTAGGGTTTCGGGATGGTCAACCGGTTGTTTGGAGATAAAAGGGGCAGCCCCGGCGGCCTGAAAACCCATCATCTTCGGCAGCTGGTCGCATTTGCCTATCTGGTGGTACTGACAGAATCCCATCCAATAGGCGCTAATATTGCCCGCATTACCCACGGGAATACATAACCAGTCGGGAGCATTACCCAAGACATCGACAATCTCGAAAGCGGCGGTTTTTTGACCCTCTAAACGGTAGGGATTGACGGAATTGACTAACGTTACGGGATAATTTTCTGATAGTTGGCGGACAATCTTGAGGGCATCATCGAAGTTGCCATTAATAGCGATGACTTCCGCCCCGTACAATAAAGCTTGGGCTAATTTTCCTAAGGCCACATAACCGTCGGGGATAATCACAAAGGCCCGCATCCCCGCACGTCTTGCATAGGCTGCCGCCGCCGCCGAGGTGTTTCCGGTACTGGCACAAATCACGGCTTTTGCCCCTTCTTCTTTAGCTTTCGAGATGGCCATGGTCATACCCCGGTCTTTAAAGCTGCCAGTGGGATTTAAACCATCATATTTGACAAAAACCTTGACATCGCGCCCGATTTGTGCTGAGAGATAGGGGGCGGGGATCAGGGGTGTATTGCCTTCTAGGAGGGTAATTACAGGAGTTTTACTGCTTACGGGCAGAAATTGGCGATATTCTTCGATCAAACCGCGCCAGCCGCCGATAGACGATGATTTAGTGGGTGATTGGGGGATCGATCGAGAAATAATTGTCATAGCCTTAAGGATACAGATTTGATTAGATGGCCTAATTTCCTATTTTATCGAATAAGCAGGCAAAAAAATTAATCTCGATCGCCCGATTGGGATTCATGGGGTTTAAAACAGGGATGCGGGAAGATAAAAGGCAGTAACAGCCAATAAATGACCTTTTTGGTCAAAAAATAGTTATTTTATTGCTATAACTCTGATTTTTTGCCCTTTTTGTCTTTCAGAAGTTGATTTAACTTAGTGTCAGCAGAAGTCCCTCGCTTTTAGCGATGGGATGAATGCTGACCAGCATATAGACAATTCTATAAAGTTGTGTTATCATAAATATAGATTCTTGATAACAGCCATGTACAAAGCATATAAATTCACAATAAAACCCAATACCGAGCAAGAAATAGCCTTAGCTAAAGGCTTCGGCTGTTGTCGCTGGTTTTGGAACTATTCCTTGAATTTATGCCAAGAAACCTATAAAACCACAGGAAAAGGGCTAACACGAAACTATATTCAGGGACTATTGCCTAGTCTCAAAAAAGAATATGAGTGGTTGACAGATGCTTATTCTCAGTGCTTACAGGTTGTTGCTTTGAACTTATCGCAAGCTTATCAAAATTTCTTTGAAAAACGGGCTAGATTACCAAGATTCAAGTCCAAACATGGTAGGCAATCAATTAGCTATCCAGCTAATGTCAAGTTTGAAGGTGACTACCTCAAATTACCGGGTAAAGTTGGATTAGTTTATTGTGTGCGTCATCGGGAATTTGAAGGAACAATTAAAACCGTTACTATCTCAAAAACTCCAGACGGTAAATACTACGCTTCTATTTTAGTTGATGACGAATTGGAGTTGCCTGAGACATCAAAGGATGGCAAAGGCATAGGAATTGATTTAGGACTTACTCATTTTGCCATTACCAGCAATGGTAGTAAGTATGAGAATCCTAGACATTTAGCTAAACATCAACGTAATTTAAAGCGTAAACAACAAAAGTTATCCCGTAAAAAGAAGGGAAGTAACAACCGTCAAAAAGCTAGACGTAAAGTAGCTAAAGTTCACTCTAAAATCTCAAGATGTCGTGAGGATTTTCTCCACAAGCTATCCCGTAAGATAGTTAACGAAAACCAAGTTATTGCGGTAGAAAATCTCAATGTTAAAGGCATGGTACGCAATCATAATTTAGCTAAGGCTATTAGTGATTGTGGTTGGGGAATGTTTTGTACAATGCTTAAATACAAGGCAGAATGGGAAGGAAAAACTTATATCGAAGTTGATAGGTTTTTCCCTAGTTCTAAAACTTGTAATGTCTGTCTAAATCAAGTAGCGAGTTTACCACTTGATGTTAGAACATGGACTTGTGAGCATTGCAAAACAACCCATGATCGTGATATAAATGCGGCGATAAACATCAAAAATGAAGCCTTACGGATATTGTCGTTAGGAACTAGCGATACTGCCTATAGAGGGGATGTAAGACCAAAAGTTGGGCGTAAGTCCGTCTTGAGGCAATCCCCCGTGAAATAGGAAGCTCTCAACTCTGTTGAGAGTAGTTCACTTAGCTGGTTATATTTAAATTGAAGATGGCTCCCCCCTGCTTGATAAGGGGGGTTTGATCCCCCCTGCCCCCCTTGATAAGGGGGGTGCCGAATAGTAGGGTTGATTCATGAATCAACCCTACCTTGAGTAACACCTACCTACTTAATAAACCATCACCGGGTAAATAGCCAGAGATAAAAATTATGAAGGAAAGCACCGTCCCCACCATTAATCTCGCCCCTAAACTCAGACGCGATTTATCTTTATGGAATCCCTTTGATTATCTTTTGCT
>NZ_JADBVM010000042.1:0-29983 GCF_020244875.1 Microcystis sp. M44BS1 | reverse complement strand
ACTCAATTGTCTATCTTTTGGTATTAACCTGTTTGTGCCGTAAGTGTCTCCCTGTATGGATGTCAGCTATTTTTGAGACTAGGTACTCTCATCGAATTTTATTTTAAGTTAATTATTTGCATAACAATTCCCGAAGAGCCCGTTTTGTTTTGATTTCCGAGTGTGATCTTGAGGGAAAAACCGAGATATATTTCGAGCAGATTGAAAGGAGAGGGGAATCGGTAAGGGTGACGGTGGTGGACGCTTTTGAAGATTCGATCGCATCCACACTTTGGGAGCAAAGAGCGTATCTGGTGAGTGCTGCCCGCCAAGTGGGATTAAGCCGATTTTGCTTGATTAAGTGCCGTGGCAATCGCTACGGACTGGCGATGATGGGCGTGGAAGATTACCCCCCTTGCCACGGATTAACTTCTAATCTAGGGAAAGAGGTTTCTTGATGAGCTATTGTCCTGATTGGGATTCATCACAAGAATGCACAAAAAGCACGCCTGGACATTTTTGAGATGTTTGGGCGTGTTTTTTGTGGCTGATTTATGAATCAGCCCAAGATGAAGCACTTTTTAGGGCAAAATGCTTTAAAGTTTTGCGAAATCGAGAGTTTTTGTCGCTAGTGAAAACTTGTTTTAAAGCAGGTTAGCCGATTGAAGCCATTCCATTTCGTCGAAGGCTTCGCCATTGGGATCGACTAATTCTCTGATAATTCTAATATCCTCTTGGGTGGGGCGGATTTGCTTCTCTTTTATTTTTTCAAAGCGATCAAGGGTGAAGGAAAGGGATCCCCCTGTGTTTAGTCGCATCGCTTCTAATTTTCTCCAGATTTCCCCTTCGCTGAGTTTGTTGATCAGCATCGCGCAGCTGACCATATTTTTGATGTCCATAGGGGTAAGCTCGTAGTTTTCGGAGGCTATGTCGACGAAGTCGTGGTGATCGAGAGGCCTGCCGGTGGAACTTTTGACGATTTTAAGAGCGGCAATGGCCGCTAGGGAGTTGTACTGGGGGAAGCCGACGTTGTTTTCTATATTCCCGATTGTTTTCTTGGCGATTTGTTCTCCTGTTCCGTGGAACACGGCGAGAGCTAACCGGTCCATCGACCAGCCGAGGTCTAGTCTGGCTTGCCGGATTAGGAAGCCTAATCTTCCTAATCCTTTTTTTGTCCAGAGTTGCGCTTGCCGTGTCGGGATTAGTGTCGTCGGTGCCATATAAAACTGCCTCTTGTCTTGATCAGTATTCTAAAGGCTTTTTTATGGTTTGGAGTGGTTTGTAAAAAAATGTTAAGAAATTGTGGAACACATTACACAAGCTGTGCTATGTTTTTAGAAAGTGATTCGAGAGGATTATGCGAAGATACAGCCCACTACGCCGAAGAGATCAGAGGCAAGATTTTAGCCTTGGGGGGGAGAGCGTATTGCCCGATCTGCCTCTTAGGGAGTTGGCGGTGCGGGATAAATCGCATACCCGACTCCACCCGGAGGTATTAGAGCAGATCCATCGAATTGCTTCGGAGGAGCGAGTGCCGGCATCGGACGCTGCTGATTATTTAATTTTAATCGGGATTGCGATTAGGGAGCGATCGACTTCTCTTTACAATTTGGCTGAATTGGCTCAATCCCATCTAGCGCGGACTCGGAGATTTTTGGCGGGGGGGGATGATGAGTAGTAGCTGGTACACATTGCAAGAATTGATTAAGTTTGATCTGATTGGGATGCCGGCTACTGTGGCGGGATTGCGGAAAAAAGCCCAAAAGGAGGGGTGGGAGTGCCGCCCAAGGGATGGGCGCGGTGGGGGATGGGAGTATAGTGTAGAATCGCTTCCACAGAATACTCAAGCGGCTTTGGTTGCGAAGTTGGCGGCTCCTGTGGTTGAGCCGCAGCCGATAACGGTAAGTTGTGGGGTGGATCAAAGGAAGGCTTGGGCTAATTTACAGGTACTTGATGCTTTTGCTCGATTTGTATCTGAGTACGGCAGTAATGCCCTGCGATTGGATCTAGAGCTAAATTTCTGCCGACTTTACAATCAGCGAGAACTAACTACTGTATCTCCTGAGTGTTGGGATATTATTCCTCGAATTTCGCGTTCGACTTTGCACAGATGCCGTAAAAGCTATGAGGCGAGCGGTTTGGATGGATTGGGACGCAATAGCCAGCGGGTCGGGGCGATCGAATCGCATCCTGAGTTACAGGAGGCGATCGAGGTTTGCATCGCGGCGGGTCGCGGTCGCTGGAGTCCTAATCAGGTGAGATTGGCTCTGCAAAAATCTTTTGAGGAATTGCCTTTTATCCCCTCGGAACAGCAATTGCGTCGGTGGCTGAATAAATTTGCGATCGAGCAGAAGTCGAAGCTAATTCAGTATCGCTCCGATAAGGATAGCAGAAATAAGCTGATGCCTGCTTTTGGTAGCTATTCAGCGTCTTTACAGCATCCTAATGAGATTTGGGAACTGGATGACACAAAGCAAGATCTTATCCTTGAATTTGAGGAAGACGGGGAGAAAAAGGAAAAAAGATTTGTTCTGGCCGGTGCGATCGATGTTTATACGCGCCGGAGAAAGTTTCAAATATACGAGATTGCGAATAGCGAAGCGGTGTTATTGCTTCTGCGTCGGTGCTTGCTTGATTGGGGTAAGCCGACGGCTGTGAAAACGGATAACGGTAAGAATTATGTCAGTAAGCGAACAGAGTTGTTTTTGCGGGCGTTAGGGATCGGGATAGAGCGGTGTGATCCCTATAGTCCCCAGCAAAAACCGCATATAGAGAGGCTGTTTCGGACGCTGCAACATGGGGAGTTTGAGATGCTCCCGGGGTATTGCGGCCATAGTGTAGCCGAGCGGCAAGATATTCGGGACGAGAAGGATATCTATCGCTTACGGATGTCCCCGGAGGCTTTTCAGGCTTGGCTTGATAAGTGGTGTGAAAAAGCCCATTTATCGGGTAGTGAGGGGTTAAATGGACGTTCCCCGATTGAGGTTTTAGCTGAGTCAATCCGTAAGGGTTGGCAGGTGCGATCGGTAGCCGATGAGCGATTGCTTGACTTCCTGATTTTGCCGGTGGCGACTCGGAAGGTCCAGAAATCGGGGATTCAGGTTAACAATCGTTACTATGTGGCGGGTGAATTAGGGAAGTTGGTTGGTCATGATGTTCATGTTCGTTGGCATCCTGAGAATCCTAATGATATCTATGTTTACGCCAATGATTCACTAGATCAGTTTGTGTGTGTGGCTAAGTGGCTGAATCCCATGACCGCGGAGCAACAGCAGCAGGTGGCGGCGATGGGTAAGGCTACTTATAAGCAGGTACAAGCCGAGGTGAAGGAAGTACAGAAGCAGGCTAAGACTCTTAAGCGGGTAATTGAGACCGACCCGGTGGGTTTGGTGAAGGTGAGTAAAGAGGGGAATGTGAGTATTAATACTCCCCGTGAGGCTCCTAAGAAGGTTTTCGATCCGATGGCATCTATCCCCGCGCCACAGATGGGGGTAGAGGATCAGCAAGAAATGCAAGTCCGGAAGGAAAAAATGCAGGCTCGATTATCGAATCAGCCGCAGCCGACGGACGCGCAGATGTTTCAGTCCCAGATGTCCCGCGCCCGGGAATTGTACGAGCGCGAGACTTTGACGGATGAGGAACGGGAGTTTTTAGCGAGATTTGAGCGCCTATCGCCCAATCTAGCTAAAAATCTCAAGGCTAGAGCGCAAGCTGTAGCAAGGTAAGAAAAAGCCTCGCTTTTGGCGAGGATTCAATAAAGGATAGTTCTATTATGAAGGATTTGGTAGTTCAGACTACGGCACTCGATTTTATCGAGTCGGGTATCGGTTGGTTGGTTGATGAGCCGAAGGAAAAGTTAGGGCTTTTCTGGGGTGAACCGGGGACGGGCAAAAGTACGGCTATTAAGCTGATTTGCTCTCAATTTGACGGTATTTACTTAGAAGCTATTCAAGGCTGGTCTCCGTACCATTTTGTGGCTCATTTGCTTAAGGTGGCAAGCGGTGAGAAAAGCCGATCCTTTGCTGGTGCTTTGGAAGGGGCGATCAGTTATTTGAAGTCTTCCCGTCGTCCTTTGTTTATCGATGAGTGCGAGCGGCTTCTTGACCGATTAGATTTGATTGAGGCGATTCGGGTTCTGCATGATCAGGGGAATGTGCCGGTAGTTTTAGTGGGAATGACGGGGAGCTATCAGCGCATTCTCCAGTATCCCTTATTTTTTGATCGTTTTCGCTTTTTGGGTGAAGTCCCAAAAGCTTCTATCGAGGATATCCAAGCGATTAGCCGATTGTGCGAAGTGGAATTTGGCTCTGATATTTTGGGGGCTATTTTCCGAGATTCTCGAATTTCTTGCAATTGCCGGCGTGTGGCTTGGGCTTTGAGCCGGATTGAAAAGTTTGCCTTTACGAAAGACCTAGCGAAGGTGACTTTAGCTGACTGGGGCGATCGCTCTTTTATCCCAGATTTTTCTGTGGGAAATTCTGGCAAAATTTTGCCGATGGCACGGGGGGTATAAATGCTTACTGAATTTTTGCATGATTGGGTAAAGCTGGAGCCTCACATTTGTCGGTATGGGTCGGGCGTGTTTCGGGATAGCTTTTTTATCCAATTATCTTGGGGTGAGTGGATTTCTATCTCTAGCTCTGATCCTAATCCTTTTTTGTTGGATCGTGGGTCGCTTGCTAAGTTGATTTATTTTCTCCAAATGCGCCTAGATAGCTTTGGCTATGGCTGGAGTATTCAGCGATTACCGCATTCCTATTTCGCGGCGGCCAGCGTGAATCCTGATGTTTACGAGACTTCGCGATGCTTTGGCTCTCGGCAAGAATCGCTGATCGAGGCTTTGCTAGATGTGTATTTGCAAGTGATTGCCTATCGGAAAAAGTCGTTTTTACGTCCGGTAAAAAAGGAGGTGGTTTGTGAGTAATTTTTCCCCTTTTGTGTTGCCAGATATTGATCGTCCTTGGCTGGTCACGGCTTGTTGGGATGGGCGAAGCCGACGGGTGCGTTTCTGGTGTCGCTCGAAAGAGGAGGCTTTTAATTGGTGTGGCTGGTGTTTGTCCCATGAGCCAGAGACACAGCCGGAAATTGTGTCTCGTAAGCGCTGGTTCGGAGGTGATGATGCTGATTAGTTTGCTCAAGGAATGGTCACGGCTAGAGCCGACCGTTTGTAAGCCTACTTTTATGCCGGGGACTTTTGAGATTTTTTCTCCTCTGGATTATCGATTTTTGGATGCCCATTATTCTTTGAATTTCGGCAGAAAAACTGATCCTGAGCGGGAATATTTGCTTAACTCAATACTGGAATGCCAGTGCTTTATTAAGGATTGGTTTGTAGTGGCTGGCTTCCCCAAAGATAAGGGCTGGACTTGTGCGATCGAGTGTCGAAAAACTCGGAAAAGGGCGACTTCTTGTGGCTCTAGTCGAGTCGAGGCTTTTTTGCAAGCTTATTTGTCGATGCTGTTGCAGATTATGGAGAAGAGTAGTGATGCCTAATGTTATTTGGAAATACCCCCTTAACCCAAATGTTGAAGAGCAAAGTCTTCGACTCCCCCAAAATGCACAAATATTGACTATTCAGGTACAAAATAACAAGCCACAACTGTGGGCTTTAGTGGATAAGGAGTCGCCAATTGTCATTCGTCATTTTCGGACCTACTTTACTGGCGAGGCAATGCCAGACGGCGATTTTGGGCAGTATGTTGGCACATACCAACTCGATAACGGTTGTTTCGTATGTCATGTGTTTGAGAAGTCTTAATTCTTAAAAAGTAAATGTCCCGATTCACAAATCGGGACTACAAGTCATGGGAAAAAACTGATGGACAATCAATCTGATTTTTTGAGAACGTGGGATGATCTAACCCTTCGCGAAAAGGAAATATTATCTTTTATTGTTGAGGGGAAAAGCGATAAAGAAATAGCTAAAAAGCTTGACTTGTCGGTGCGAACCGTGACGAATCATGTTTACCATATTTTGAAAAAGTTCGGTAAGCAAAGCCGAGCGTCGCTGATTGCTTACTATTATCGGGATTCTGGTTATTTAATCATCAAAAACGGAGGACAGTATGGGATTTGTAAAACCGCCTAATCAGGCTTACGATAAGATTCTTTTTGTGAACAATTGTCAGGGGTATCCGTGGTCTTGGCCGGATAATGTTCCTTGTAAGGAAGTGGCTCTAGAGGGTAAGGCTGTAGGCTTGCAGATTCGTCAGTCTGAGTACAAGGATAAGGTGTCTGAAAAGCTTCATTTTTTGCTGAAAGATGATGAGTTTACTTACTGCGTTCGCTGTGGTCTAAATACCGTTTTTAGTCGGGGATTGCTGTTGAGTTTACAGGTTTGCTTGAGTCAGCAAGCCGATTGTCAGATTATTATTAGCCCGAAGGTTTCGGAGCGTGATAGTCGTGTGATTTTCTGCAATCTTTGGGCTAATAATCAGCGAGTAAAAACATCTTGGGATAAAGATGTCGATCTGTATTATTTAGCTCAAGAGTTATCTAAGAAGTATTTTCCTAGTGTTTCTTTTGAGCAAGATAAAGAGGGCTTTGAGCTTCCGATTGTGCCAGCAGTTGATTATCAAACTTTAATCGCTAAGAATACCGCTGATCTTACACTTTTAGGCATTAATCAAGAGCAAGCCCGAACAATTTTGCAGAATCGCTACAACAAAAGAAGCCGACAGCTGTTGACTGATGACGAATTGCAAGATTTTGTGTCCTTTGTAAGGGGACTGGTCGAGAAAAAAAATGCTCAAATTCCCGATGATTGCCCATTTTAGGAGGAAAAATGAACCAAGAAACATTACTACAAAAAATAGAGGCTCTCTCCTACGAAAATGGGGTCTTAAGACGAAAGCTTGAGTATATGGAATTGCGCCCAATTCCTTTTCAAACCCGGATTTATATCCAGCAATTGGAAGAAAAAAATCTATCCCTATCTAAGGAAAATCTATCCCTATCTAAGCAGATAGGGACTCTACAAAAAGCTTCTCTGAGAAGCGCTCAGGCTATGGCAAAAGGTTAAAGTTTATGCCCCCTAACGGGGGCTTTAGGAGGCATTATGAGATATACAGAGCAGCAATTATTAGAGTTTCTCGGTACGGATAAGATTACTGAGAAAAATGGGATTATTAAGGGGCTTTTTTATGTGGGGGCCACTAAGATTGAGGATGATTGGGACATCGCAGAACCGAAGGAACTTGACCCGGCTTTGATTCTGCCGCATCCTTACAATTCTCTGATTTATCCCCGGACGGATATCAGTGTTTTACAGGAGCAAATCAGAGAATCTGGGTGGGTAAAACCGATTGTGATCAATCGCAAACGGCAGGCGGTAAGCGGAAATAGCCGATTAGCCTGCGCTCGTAATTTAGGTTTAAAGTCGGTTCCGATCGAGATTGTGGAGTTTGCGGATCAAGAGGCTGAATTGCTGCGCTTGATTTTGGAAAATGCTGGCCGGATCAAGACGACTGAGGAACGGGTCCGGGAAGCGGAGGTATTAGCATCTGCTAAGGATTGGCTGAAAACTCAACAGGTGGCACGGCAGCGAAAAATCCTTGAGGAGATTCGATTTTATTTGGAGAGCCGAAAGGATGTAAGGGTTGATCAACTGACGGGCAATCTAGAGGAAGACTGGAAGCTGTGTCAGAAATGGGGGATTAATGAATTGTCTCTTAAGCTGAAGCAAGAATTCCGGAATAAAGATGTATTAGCAGAAGCTACTGGAATGGGAAGCCGAGAGAATCTCAGGAAGGCTACTAAGGTGGTTCAGGCCATCGACCTTTTTAATGAGTTGGGCCGGCGGCTAGAGGCTGAATTACTGCGGGAAACTTTAAATAATAGTGTTCACCAGGCGATTTCAAAACTACGCGAATTAGAAGGCTCGGAGGCTCATTATCTCTATTTGGGTGAGGAAATTAAAGGGACTAAGGGGATTTTGTCGCAGGGGGATTTGTGTTCTCCGGGGACGATCAAGCTAAAGGATCAGGATTCGCAGGCGATCATCTGTGATAATACTGGTGAATCGTTTTTTGTGAAGTGGACTGATTTGGAGTTGGTGGGTTTTGAGGCGCATAAAAATACTCCGCCTAAGTCGCCGAAGCCGAAGCCTAGCCCGACTCCTGCGCCGGCTGTGCCAGTGGGGAAAGCTCCGAACATTACGCAGGAAGCTCCGAACATTACGAATGAGCCTACCCCTCCGGCTTTTGCTGTGGGGGATAAGGTTTGGCTAATTTATCGTGAGCGAGGGGCAATTATTGAGCGGTTACAGTGGGCGGAAATCCATCGTTCGTGGCTTTACCATTTCCGCTATTTGGATTCGGATAAAACGGATTCTTTGCTTGAGGATCATCTTGAACCGTGGGCTGATCAGGATCAAGATGATTTTGAGGTGCATAATTGGGTAATTTCCCGTGGCTCCATTGGTGTGGTGATTGATACGGAGCCGATTAAGGTGCAGTGGATGGGCATGGGTTCTGACCCGGCTCCTCGCGGTGATCTTCAGGAGGGGGTAGAGGAGCTTAAGCTTTTTGATTTTGATCCTTTTAATCCCCCTAAGCAGGCTCTCACTGGGTTTAAGGTGGGCGATGTGGTTTCGGCAAAAGCCGATAAGGGTTGCCTGAAGCAGGGGACTCTTACGGGGCATGATGACTATGGCGATTGGAAAGTTAACTGGGGGGATACCCAGGGGCAATCTTGGAAGGATCACCAAATTCATTTAGCGGCTAATTGTGGCTTTGCTATGGGGGATTGGGTTAGCTTCCAGTGGGAAGGGGAGATGTTTGCGGGTAAGATTGTCTCTGTTTTTCGCTGTGTAGCCGATGTGGCTGTGGGAGAATCCCGCCGAGCGCGGATTCCTTTTGAGTGGCTGTGCAAGCTGCCAAAATTTTGCCGGAAAGATGCCATTAAAGCGATTGAGGGATATGTGAGTAAAAATGCTCATCCTTCTGGGGTGCTTAATCTCGTAGCGGGATTTGCCCCGCACGGGGATAAGGAGGCTCTTAAGCACGTTCGCGAGGTGCTTGAGGGGATGAGTTTGCCTTATTGCGGGGTGGATAGTCCCTATTTTAAGGACTTGATTGAGGCTTTTGCTGAGGTACTTTCTCAGTATGAAAAGCCGATTGATCTAATGGCGATTGAGTCAGAGTCGGAGCTTATTCAGGCACTTAAGGGGCTTTCTCCAAAGGTGATCGAGCTTTCGGTTTTGAATTTGTGGAAAGTGGCTAAAGGTGAATTTTAGTTAGCTTTTGGCTTGTCGGGTTCTTGGATCTCAAATCCGAAGCTTTGAAATGTCTCAACATCTTGCTGCCTCAAAAACTTAAGCATGACAAAAACGACGTGACGGCATTTTCGATTTTTGGGACGGGAAAGGACAAAGGAGGACGTAATGCAAGCGCCGGAACAAGCCACGGCGTACATAAACTCAAAAGCTTCTTTTTTGCTTAGGACAAATTTACTTTGCTTAAAAATCATGATGGAGAAAGAAAAAGAAATGGGAACGATTAAAATTAGTGATGAGTTTCGGGCGAAGCTTCAAGCGTGGGTAGATGAAGTAGCCCCAAAGATTTTGGCTAATAAGAAAGAAATGGGAACGATTAAAATTAGTGATGAGTTTCGGGCGAAGCTTCAAGCGTGGGTAGATGAAGTAGCCCCAAAGATTTTGGCTAATAAGAAGGAGTCACCAGCGCAAAATCTCCCCTCTAAGAAAGAGTTTAATCAATGTGAGGCTCAACATTTACAAGAGGGCGATCGAGTTAAGTTTGGGCGTTATCTCAATAGTAAAACATGGGTAGTCCAGGGGGTGAGAAAGCAAGATTATCATCCGATTTCGCCCTGTGTACAATCTGTGATTGTCACTTGTCGTGATCCTCGGAAAAAATCAATTCAGCAATTTTCTTTACCAGCAAAAAGATTAATTATAAGGGAAGGCAAGGTATAATTAAATAAGAAACTGTATAGGATGATGTGTTTGCCCTGCGTGGACTGGTTCCCATGCAGGGGATTTTTTTGTTTTAAGCCGATTGTCAAGAATTGTGAAGCGGACTTGAGAAATTATTAGTTTTTGGCTTAATTTGCTGATTTTGTTTTATTATTTATCTAATGTTTGTTTGTGAAGATTTGTTGCTTTTTTGCGGAGGGTGAAAAAAGAGAAAAAAAGTCCCCCTGGTTAATTTATCTTGAGATTTTAATAATCAAGGGGAAGACTATGGGTATATCGTTTTTATGTTATCTGATATCTGGGCATCTGCGACAAAAGCAGATTTCCCCTCGACGATTCAAGAGATAATCGATTTGATTGGGTTAGAGTCGGTTGTCAGTTTATATCGATATTTCCTGGCAAATCCTACGGAAAGACGGGACGTAATTCGACGGCTCTATATTCCAAAGCGAGTTAGGCCGGATCACTTGATTTCTCAATTGATTGGTGTAGAAAATTTTGAAAAGTTAAGTTTTCACTGGGGTGGGCTGTGGATTGATTTTCCTCACTGCAAGTCTTTGGTTAAGCGGATTCGGGATGAGGAAATTAGGAGGCTGGTAGCCGAGGGGCAGGGAAAGGGAAGTCGAACGGATGTGCTTTTCTCTGTGGCTCGGCAGTTTGACCTGAGCGCGGAAACGATTAAGAGTATTTGCCGGGGAGGTGAGGGATAATTCGTGAATCGTCCCTACCGGCAAAATTTTGCCGGTGACTTGTGTAGTGTAGTTCACGGTTTACGATTTTTGATAGAATATGTGAAAAGCCGAAAGAGGGAAAATGAATAAAGCGGAATTAGTCCGGAAAATTGCGGAAAAAACAGACAAGAAGCAGAAGGAAATTCGGGAAATTCTGGAGACGACCTTAAAGGTTTTGGAGGAGACGATAGCGGCTCAACAGGATGTGATTTTATCTGGGTTTGGAACCTTTAAGCTGAAATACAGAAAACCCAGGACTGGCAGAAATCCCGTTACTGGACAGGAGATCGCTGTGCCTGAGAATTATGTGCCTACTTTTTCTCCCGCAAAGGCTTTTCGTGAGTATTGCGAGGCTTCGTGGAGAGAGGAGCCTTACGGCAATGATAGCGATGATGAGGCCGACGAAGCCGCCTAATCTTTTTGGTAGTTGCCTGTAGGCGACTACCAAAAAGATTATTAGATAAAATTCTTTGAGAACAATGGCTACTTTTAGAAAATTTAAGGAAACCGAATTACCAGAAAATAGAATTCCTCACTCAGTCTATTTTTTGGCTCCCACTGGAAAACCAGGGCGATTGGATATAGCGGTCACGGATGAAAGTGGCGGAGCCCGGCAGACGATTACGGAAGCTGAGATTCAGGAGATGATTGATGATGCTTCTACTGCAATCAATGCTTTTACGACTACTACTGTTAATTTTTTAATTCCTCCTGTCAATTCTAATGTGACTGTGGCTGTAGCCGAATCTCGCTGGATGGTGGTGGGACAGATACTTTTTACGGAGGTTGGTAGTTTTAGGGTACAGGCTATTAATACTAATTTCAGCATTTCTTTGACTAATCTGACGGGGATTCAGGGGACTACGGTTAGCAGTGGGATTAAGCTTTCGCCGTCAGGAGAGAGGGGAATTCAAGGGATTCAAGGGAATACTGGGCCAGCGAATACTCTGGCGATCGGCATAGTAACGACGGGAACTGCTTCCGCTACAATTACGGGAACTGCGCCGAATCAGACCTTGAATTTAACTCTCCCTCAAGGACCGCAAGGCATTCAAGGGAGTCAGGGAATTCAGGGAATTCAGGGACAGCCGAATAGCCTGGCTATTGGTACGGTAACGACTGGTGTGGCGGGTGGTAATGCTGTTGCCACGATTACTGGCACGGCCCCGAACCAGACGTTAAACCTGACTATCCCTCAGGGTATTCAGGGTATTCAGGGTATTCAGGGGATTCAAGGGATTCAGGGGCAGCCTGGGGTTAATTCTTTTGAGGATATGTTAGCCGATATTCAAGCTACTATAGTAGCTTTTGCTTAAATGCCTAAAACAAATACTTGTCCGTTTACTCAAAATATTAATCCTCAGGCACCCGTATCGTTTGTGGCAGCCGATGCCCAGACTGTAAAAACCGTCTTTACTGCGGGGGTTGATGATTCGGTAATTAAAGCAATTTTGATTACTTCTACGGCAAGCGTGCCGCAAGATATTCAGTTTTACATCTCTCCCGATGGGACTACCAATTTTGAGCTAAGAAGAGTTTCTGTTCCCGCTAACGCTGGGAATAGTGGCGCTGTAGTGCCTTTTGACGCTTTGACGACTCCTGCTTTGCCTCTTGATGAAAATGGAAATGGGGTATTGAGATTACGCCGGAATTTTCAACTTAGAGCCAATGCTCCTACGGCTTTATCTGGAAGCGAAAAAATTAATATTATTGTATTAGGAGAAGATTTTTAATGAGAGGTTTTAAAAGCGGGCTTAGGACTGGGATAGCTACGAGAAGGACTGGGATAGCTACGAGAGACTTATTTCGTCCTCTTGTAGCTATCCCTTCGCTGTGGCTAGATGGCTTTGATTCTACTACTTATTCGGGCGGAGTCTGGGAAGACAAAAGTGGATTCAACAGAAATTTTTCTGAATTAAATGTTAATTTCCGCCCAAGTTTTTTGGCAAACGGAATTGGTAATCGAGGAAGTTTATCCTACGACGGAATAAATGATCGATTACTAAGAACTCCTGAAGCGTGGGCTTATCAATATCCACTCACAATATTTGTCCTTTTTCGGGCTTCAGGTTATGTGACTTATAGCTCCTTGCTAGACTTTTATGGAAATTCGTCCAATACTGCCGCTGGCTGGTCTTTATTAATTAAAAGTAACTCAAGAAGTGCAATTTATTGTGTTGGCGCCACTGGGGAGATTAATTATGATGGTAGTGGAGCCGTGAATTATCCAGTAAATGAAGTCAACCTTTTTGTAGCCACAATTGCCAATAATAGAATTGAATCTTGGGGGAATGGTTTCTCCGACGGACTTGTTTATTTCAGCCAGAGCTTAAGAAGTAATTTAGGGAGTAGCTTTTTAACAATAGGGGCTAGTATTCTCTATGCTCGATACAATCCTGTTTTACTGGCATCAGTGTTTATTGTACCTAGTGATTTAAGTGCTACTAGAAGGCAGGTTTTAGAGGGGTATTTTGGCTGGGAAGCGGGAATAAATTCACGGTTCCCCACAAATCATCCTTTTAGGAATACTCCCCCCTTAGCTAGTCGTTGGATTTAAAAATTAAAAGCACTTTCTGTCGGCAGCACACCCTTTCAGAAATCGAGCACCTCTTGTGTCTGATATAATTAGACTATCTTTATTACCGTGCCTAGTGGGCCTTTCCCTAATCGATGAAGGACTCGAAGTATGAAGCCATTTAAGTTTGATTTGGCTGGTGATTTGAGGGTAGAGCGTGGCAGTGAATGGCGGCGGCGCACTTTTGCGATCGAGGGCGATTTTACTAGCTGGCTCATTTTTGGGGAGATTCGCAAAAAGGCGGGGGGTGATCTGTACGGAGCTTTTGATTTTGAGCCGATGATCCCGATCATCATTCCGATTAATGGGGTGGCGACGGAATTTACTCGGATTGTGCCTTTTTTGCGGGCTTCGGTTGCTTTAGCTTTGCCACCAACTAAGTTACTAAGTGCTGGTCAGGCGATTGTGATCGGGCGACATCGGTGGGAGTACGATATTAAGATTAGGCATCCCACAGATTCCGAGCGAATTTTTACGCCTTTTGAGGGATTAGTGGAGGTAAGCGATCGAGTAACGGAGGTTCTGGTATGAGTGAGCCGACGATAGTAGTTTTGCATCAAGAAGAGCCGGCGATAGTCGTGTTGGCAAGGGATCCAGATAATTATATACAAGGCAGTCCTGGCCCACCTGGACTTTCTGCTTACCAGCTAGCTGTTAATAATGGGTTCACTGGCACGGAACAAAATTGGCTTGATAGCCTAGGAAACACGCAATGGATAATTACAGATTGGTAAAAATATGACTACAACTTTTAAGCCTTTTAAACTAACCGCTGTTCCTTCGCTTCCTTGCGACCCAAATGCTGTTTTTTTTGTTGCTCCTACTGGCAAACCGAATTATATCGAGGTGTATATTAGCAATAATGCTGGTACTGCACTAAGGCGATTGCTGACTGATACTGATATTCAAGGATTAATTAATACCTCAATTGCTGGCATTTCGGGAGAGATGCCGATTGTGGCTAATATAGCCGAAAGAAATGCTTTGACTCTTACTAAAAACACTCAGGTCTTGGTATTAAATGCGACTGGAGATTCAACAGTGGCAAGTGGAGCGGCTACCTATCTTTATAGGGCTTCGACAACTTCCTGGATTAAATTAAGCGAAGCCGAATCTATGGACCTGATTTTGCAGTGGTCCAATATTCAAGGCAAGCCTACCAGTTCTGCTGCCGCTATTGATACGGCTGTAGCTAATTCCCACACTCACAGCAACAAAACTCAGCTTGATAAAATAGGCGAAAATGCTGATGGACTTTTAATTTATAACAATAGTTTGCCTAAGATTGGCTGGGAGGCAGCAATTGCGTGGTAATTTTTCACCCCGAAAAAGTAATAGGGGCTTTGCCTACTATTTTAACTCCTAACGCTGTTTATTTTGTTAGGGTAGGGACTGGGATTATGATTTATGTAGCTGATTCTACGGGAAGTGTGGCTTATCCTATAAACGTCCCTGTTATTACCTACGGAACCGCTCCTCCTAACAATAACGACGGGAATCCAGAAGGCAGTATTTATATCCAAATAACTTAACTAAGACTATGACACTACTAGACAAAATCAACCAAGTTGCTGAGGAATTAAAGTTTCAATACGGAACCGCTGAAAGTGTTCCCGATTGGGCGATCGCCGAAAAGCTAAACGAGCCGATTGTAACTACAAAGGCTGTTTATCAGTCCGTAAAGACTCGGGATATCAAAACTATTTTAATTCTTTCTCAGGAATTATTTAATATAGTTGATGGCGTTTCTAACGGAGGCAGCAAGGTTATTAAAAGTCTTTGTTTCAGTGCTATTACTGTACTAAACGAAAGCGAATTAAAAGAGTTGGATTTTAATAATCCTGAGTATTTGTCTTCTTTTCAGGAAATAGTAGTTAGTTTGTTTGAGGCTGGATTGATTTCAGAAATGACTAAAGAACGATTAGAATCCTTGATTGTGCCAGAAATTCAGCAAGTATTCGGAGAAAGTTGGGCGCAATTAAATCAATTAGAAGTGAATGATCGGATTGTGGGATTAGCTAGAGGCGGGTTAGGTTAATGGCGATTGCAACTTGGTCGGCTCTAAGTACAGAATCTGCTAATTTAGCCACGCCATTAAATAGCGTCGTATCTGGAACCACTGTCTTTATTGGGGATATTGAAAATACAACCAATAAAGATTTTTATTTAGGTCTGTGGTTTCAGTCTGGGACAATGTCTCCTGTAAGTACAGGTTCACTCTCAGTAATTCTGAGAAGAAAAAAGGGAAGTGTTTACGCTGAAAATAACAGCGAAATTCAAGTTTTAGGTGTGACTGGGACAGGTTCGCGACAAGTCAATTTAGCGGCTTCGCTTCGCATTCCCTACGCTTCAACGTGGGGGCTTTTCGTCACGAATAATTTGGGAGCTACTATCCCCTCTAGTGGCAATACTTTAGTAAGTTTTACATGGAATGAGGAGGTAACTTAATGCCTAGAGGAGTAGGATTAAATTGGGTGTACGACGAGGCGAGGCTACAGGGCAGGTTGTGGACACCTATTTTGGCGAGGCCACAGTTATACGTCGATTCGTTAGCCGAGGGTAATATTCTAGATTCTTCTGGCTACCTAGTTATTCCTAATCTGGGAACGGTCGGATCTTCTTTTACTCGTGGAGCCAACGTGGCAACAAAGCAGTTCATTTTCCCGCAAAACCAATTACCCTGTTTTCACAAAGATAACAGTAATGCTTCAGGCTATCCGCTCGGAATCTCATATTCTCTACAGCCTGCGTCTGGTTTTAGTGCTTACTTTTTCGGTGCTACAGCTGTTGGTCAATATATCGTGAATCTCAGTCAATTTAATCTAGCAAATTCGATGCTTTTGGCAGCGAATAATACCGCTAGTTTTGGTATTGGCCTATATGATGGCAGCTGGCGAGCGCGTTCGTTATCGACACAAACATCGCTTGATAACAGACGAGTGATTATGTCTCAGCGTAAGTCCAGTTCTTCGTCCTCTTCTTTTATTGATACCTACCTCTCGGACTACCGGGCGGCAACCGTTCAGCAATCTATTGCCTGTAACAGTTTCCTTGCCTCAGCCACGACAGTAGGTTTTCTTGGGTACGCAAGTGGAACATCGAATACATTGTGTAAATGCTTTGCTGTCTTGCACTTCCAGCGAATGCTGAGTGATTACGAAGATAATCTTATTCTTGGTTGGGGTGCGTGGCAGTTTGGGTATCAAGACCTTCTACCTGTTACTCATCCCTTCGCTATTCGACCGCCTTTAATAGGAGATTAAGATGAGCTTTTTACGCCCAAGAGTTCCTAGAGTTTCTTCTTTAGTTAGTCCTGTTATTGGGGAGGTTTGGGTTAAGGTTTCTAGTGGAATTTATGTTAAAGGAACTCTTTGGATTAAAGCTAATGGAATTTATATTAAAGGAACTGTGTCTGTTAAGATAAGTGGAGTTTACCAATTATAGGAGCTATGATGAACAATCAAAGTAACGATCTTACCAAAAAGATACAAGAGCTAGAAGCTCAAGTAAACGAGCTTTCAGAGGCTAATAAAAGCCTTGACGAGGGAATAGCAAAATTGGCAAGAAGAAGACTATATTCAGGGTTAGGGGATTAGTAGTTTTGCTGACTTTAGAAGCAATCGCATTACTACACAGTAAAGCGATTGCTTCATTGTTCAAGAGTTCTGGCAAAATTTTGCCACTGATTCTTTGACTTGATCTCCTCGATTGTGAGGGATAGAGTTGGTCAGCAGAATGCCGAAAATTTCAAAGATTGATGGTTTGCCTCCGGAAGTTAGACTGGAACTCGATCGCTTGTTAATCGAGCGTGCTTTTAGTGATTATCGGGGTCTAGAGGCGTGGTTGGCGGAAAAAGGCTTTGAGGTAGGTAAGTCGTCTATTCACCGCTACGGGAAGGAATTTAAGGGGCAACTGGAAGCACTTAAATTAGCTACGGCCCAAGCGAAGGCGATTACTGAGGCTTGTGACGATGATGCTAACGAGTTGGGGGATGCGTTGGCAAGGTTAGCCCAACAGAAGATTTTTGCTTTGATTCAGGATTATGATCCTGAAAATGCCGATCCAATTTCGATTGATCAATTGGTAAGGGCGATCGCTACTTTAAATAATTCAGCTAATGCGACTAAGAAACACTCCACGATTATGCGGGCGCATTTACGACGGGTGGGAGATGAGGTGGCGGCTGAGGTACAGTCGGCGGGGCTTTCGGAGTCGGCGGCTCAATTGATTCGTGAGAAGATTCTGGGGGTGGGTGAGTGAGGAGTGTGAGTGCTTTAGAGGAGCGCTTTCTCCGCCATTGGGAGCGGCGCTCCTCTATTCCTTTGGTGCGAGAGTATCGGGGTATCCCAGATAGGAAGTTCCGATTTGATTTTTGTCATGTGTCTAGCCGAATTGCGATCGAGATTCAGGGGGGTGTGTGGACGGGGGGGAGACATAGCGGGGGAGCGGGCCAGATTAAGGATTTTGAGAAGCTGAATTTAGCTATCCTAGGAGGGTGGTCGGTGTTTCAGCTATCGAGTGAGATGATCACGGATTTTTGGATTGATTTGATTGCGGCGAAAATTTGCCAGGGGGGTGGGGATTGAATAGTGTTTTATTGCCTTATCAAAAAAAGTGGCTAGATGATAAGGCTCCGGTGAAGGTGTGCGAGAAGTCGCGGCGGGTGGGACTGACTTGGGCGGAGGCAGCCGATGCGGCTGTAACGGCGGGTAGTCAGAAGGGGTTGGACGTTTATTACATCGGATATTCCGAGGATATTGCCAGGGAGTTTATCCGGGATGTTATCGATTGGTCTGGTCATTTTCAGTTGGTGGCGAATGCGATGGAGGAGGTTTATTTAGAGAGTATTCGGGCTTTTCAGGTTACTTATGCGTCGGGTTTTCGGGTGGTGGCTTTGAGTAGCCGACCAACTAATCTGCGGGGTAGGCAAGGGCGGGTGATTATTGATGAGGCGGCCTTCCACCCTGATTTACCTGGGTTGATTAAGGCGGCTATGGCTTTTTTGATGTGGGGGGGACAGGTCCGGATCATCAGCACTCATAACGGGGTGGAGAATTATTTTCATGAGTTGGTAGAGGATTGTCGGCAGGGGAAAAAACCCTATTCTCTCCACAGAATAACTCTGGATGAGGCGTTAGCCGATGGCCTTTACAAGAGAATTTGTCTGAAGACTAAGAAGAAATACTCAAAGAAGGGTGAGGAGGCTTGGAGACAGGATTTAATTGACCAATACGGTGAGGGTGCGGACGAGGAACTTTTTTGCATTCCTAATCAGAGCGGTGGTTGTTATTTGCCACGGGTTTTGGTTGAGCAGAATATGCAAGGGGATATTCCTGTTTTGAAGTTTAATGGGAAAGCCGATTTAGCGACTGATCCCCAAAGGGAGGCTATTACTAGGGATTGGACCGAGGAACATCTTAATCCTGCTTTAGCTTCTCTAAATCCTCGCTTTAAGTCAAGTTATGGATTGGATTTCGGTCGGTCGGGGGATTTGTCTTATTTGCTGGTTTTGCAGGAGTGGCCTGATTTGGTACGCCGGGCTGCTTTTGCTCTTGAGATGCGGAATGTTCCTTTTGAGCAGCAAAGGCAGATTTTGTTTGCGGCGTGTGATAAGTTACCGCGATTGGTGGGGGGAGCGCATGATGCGCGGGGGAATGGCCAGTATTTAGCTGAGGTTGCTATGCAACGCTACGGGAAACATCGGATTTTAGAGGTAATGCCGACGGCTAATTGGTATTTGGAGGCTTTTCCGAAGTATAAGGCGGCTTTGGAAGATAGGAAGGTAATTTTGCCAAAATGTTCGGATTTACTGGATGATCACCGGTTGGTGGTGGTGGACCGGGGGATTCCGAGGATTCCAGATAAAAGGACTAAGGGAGCCGATGGGAAGCAAAGGCACGGGGATGGTGCGATTGCGGCTTGTTTGGCGTGGTTTGCGTCTCTGAATTGGGAGGCCAGTTTGCCCGCGCAGCCTAGCCGGGGTTTTGATGGTTGGTAGGTTATCGGGCGGGGGGAAGGAGGCGGGGTCCGAAGTCAGCCGATTTTTGTTTTTTGGATTTTTTGGACCTGGATTTTTTCTCGCTAGGAGATTCTATGCTATCGACCATGATTGATCGGTACATGGTGTTGACGGCTTCAAAAGCTTCTCTATTTCCCGTTTCTGGGTTATCAGGGTGAAATTTTTGACTGAGTTTTCGGTAGGAAGTTTTGATGTCTTGCTTTGTTGCGGTTTTTGGATCTAAGCCGAAAGCTCGCCACGGATAAAAGTATTTTGTCACATCAATTCCGTTAACGGAAGTTGGTCCGGTGCTATTTCTTTCTTTAGGTAAAATGCCAACATAATCTCGGTAGATTGCCTCTAAAGCGCTTGGATTGTCCAAGCTCCATTTTTTACCAGGATTTTTTGACTCCCATTCTGATTGAAGATTTCGCGTTCCCATTTGGAACATATTATTTTTTTGCAAATTCTTGGGATCTGCTTCAAAGTAGGCTCCGATCGCTTCTTTCATTTGCCCTACACTTAACCCGCCTTCGCCCATTACTTTATCTTTGGCTGCTCGTGAGGCTTTTGGTTCTTTGGTGTTGGGCGATTTTGGTTCGGTGACGGTGGTTTTTTGGGCTGTTTGTTGTTCTTTGGCGGCTTTTTTAGCTTCTTTTTCGGCAGCTTTTTCAACGGCTTTTTTAGCGGCTTTTTCGGAGGCTTTTGCTGAGGCTTTTGCTCCGTTTTCGGCAGATTTTGCGGCTGCTTTTTTGGCATCTAATTTAAAGCCAGGTATTTCTTGCTGTACTTTCTGAGTGGCTCTTTTTATTTGGGCAGCCGATGTTTTAGTCTTGAGGTTGCCTTCAAGCTCTTGTAGGGATGCTTTTTTGCGCTCGTATCGATTTCTGGCTTCTTCTTTTAGGGGGAGATATTTTTCTTCGATTTTGCCAGCTTCTTTATCCCATTGCTTGAAGGCGTTACTGCTGGTAAGTTTACCGTCGCTGATTTTTTCTTTTTTTTGTCTTGCTTTGAGTTTTGCGTCTATGGGTTCATATTCTTTTTGTCTTTCTTGGTCAAGTCGTTTGATTTCTTGTCGGTATTCTTTTGCGGCGGCTCCTTTGGCTGAGCCGACTGTGAATTCTGGCTGTTGTCGGCGCTCTTCTAAACTCATTCGTTTTGACCCGCCGCCACCCCCACCCCCACCACTGGAAGCTTTAGCGTCGTAATATTTTTCCTGCCTTACCTGAAAGGCCGTTTTCCCATCAGAATTGATTAATTTCCCTTTCCCTTTACCCGATTTGATCTTAGACCATCCTCTAGAAGCCATAATTATACCATTTTTCTTTATTCGTGGCAGACATTCTACTCCTTTCTCCCAAAAAGGGAGAAGGGTTGGGGGTGAGGGAATTAACCATCTCTGCCATTACTTTAGAAAAATGGTATTACCCCCCCCTGTATTAATTTCATTTTTAGGGAAGGGGGGAAGCGGAAAACAGTGGCAAAATTTTGCCACTGTTTTTTATCTAGCCGATTGACTGAACATAGGGATAAGTTGATGGGTATAGGGAATGGATACGATTAAGCCTTATTATGGCGAGTTTTTTGTTTCGGTGATTCCTTTGGAGATGGGGGGGAATTTCTGTTCCCATAATTGCGGTTATTGTTTTGCTAACTTGAATAACCGCGAGCGCCGGCTGGATGTGGCTGGTACGATGCGCTTGATTGGAAACCGGGGGGAGCGCTTGAGTTTAGAGGGGCAGTTACTCAATTTGGGGTATCCGGTGCTTATCTCCAACAAGGTTGATCCTTTCAGCCGATCTAATTACCGAGATATGTTGCCAATTATGAAGTTGTTGACTAAGGAGGGGATTCCGATCGCAATTCAGACTAGGGGGGGGTTGGGGATTGAGGAGGCTTTAAAATTTTTGCCGCCCTCGGTGTGGTATGTGAGCATTACCCATGATCAGGATGAGACGCGGGGGGTGATTGAACCGACGGCTCCGAGCATTGAAAGCCGATTTGATTTGATTAGGACTTTGAAGCGTCACGGCCATCGGGTGGTGGTGGGGGTGAATCCTTTAAATCCGGATTGGATTCGGGAGCCTGAGAGTTTCTTTGGTCGCTTGCGCAATGTGGGAGCGGAGGGGGTCTGGTTTGAGTTTCTTCATCTTTCCTATAAGCAACGGGATAACTTGGGTCCGAGGGAAAGAAAGGCTTTGGGGGAAGATTTGATTAAGCTTTCGATGAAGCGTAATCCACTGAGAAGGTGGCAAGATTTTGGCAGTCTCTGCGAGGGGTTGGCCGAGGCTGTGGGATTGGAGATTTTTCAGATTGGACAGGGACGGCGCTCGGATTTTTGGAAGCCCTTCAAAGAGACTTATGAGCGGACTTTTCCCAATCTGCAAGATTGGGTTAATCACTGTCACGATCATGCGATCGAGTCTTTCGGGATTCGCGATTGGATGGGCTTTTTTGGAGATAAATTGCCGTCAGAGGTGGATAGTAGCCAGTTATATCATTACGTCGAGTTTGGGGCGCAACGAGAGCAAACTGGGATTATTATCCCGAAGGTGCGCCGTTATTGTGATTTGTTGCCGGAATGCTGGAAATCTAAGAAGTTTCCCCGGGCTAATCCGATTAAAGCGAGTAATTTTGTCTACATGGGTAGGGAGTCTAAGGATGGTGTGGAGCCGATTTTAGAGGATGGGCTGCCGCGCTTTGGTTTTGTGCCAGGGGGTACGGATTTTGAATATTGGATTGTTGAGGGGTGATTATGGCTAGTCGTGGATGGGGAAAAAATAAAAAGGGATTTATGGTTAATGCAGATGGGAAAACTGCCCGGCAAGTTAAGCAGGAAAAGTCCGCAGCTAAGAAAGTCGAAGCTAAATCTGCGAATAAGGGGAACGAGAAGATCGATCCTTCTCGCTACTTAGAGAGTAATACTTCTAAAATGATCAATACTGCTTATCGGGTGAATAAATTCGATATTGATATGGTGTCTAGCCGAAAGAAAGCGGGCGATTTTGATGTGGAAGGCGAGGCTCGGAAAATTGCGTCAGCAGGTGGGGTGACGACTAATCTGCCTTTGGTGGCGATGCGACAAGATAAAAAAATCGAGGTTGTGGCGGGCGATCGAGAATTTTATGCTAATAAGAGAGCGCAAGAACTTAATCCCTACCAGGAAATGGTTAGCGGGGTCTTTTTGAAGAGTTCTCAGATTAAGGGAGCGCTGTCTCAAAAGTCGGTTTTCAAAGATCATGAAGGGGATTTTACGGTGCAATCTGGACAATTTTCTAGGGTTGATACTGCTGATATTCAATCTTCTATCAAACAACCAAGTAAGAAGGTTCTGGATGCACAGGTTAAGGCTCTGTTGGATACGGGGGATGTGGGGAATGTTATCCCTGTGATTCTGCAAAGAGTGGGTAAGAAGTCGGCAGTGAATCAAAAGTACAAGGTGCTTAGCGGCCATGATAGCTTTTTGGCTATGCGCGAATTAAAGCGGAGGGATCCTAATTACGAGATGACTAATGCGTTTATCCTTGATTAGTAGAGATATAACTTTTAAATATGTATAGCGACAGTAGTTTTGTCCCGACTAAGGCAGATGTAGCCGAGTATCTACACGGGGAGTTGTCTTACGAGAAGGCTCTGGAAAATTGGCGGTACTACCTTGGCGATACTTTTCGCTTTTGGAGTGGACCGACCCCCCCAAAGGATCACCCAAAATATACGGAAGTGATGACAAATTTAAAGCGGGTTTTTCAAAGCCATAATGTGATCGGGGAGGCAATCGACCATTATACGGCGGCTTTGGTGGGACTGCCTTTTAATTTTTATCTTTCGTCAGCCGATAAGCAAGTAGAGGAGCTTTCTGCGGAGGAAAAGCGGGCGATCGATAAGGAAGAAAAGCTGTTACAGGATTGGTGGGATTATCAGAGAAGGCTAGGGATTGAGTCAGGTCGGGGAAAGGTGATCAGTGAAGCTGTTGCACAGCTTTTAGTCACGGGTCGGGGTTTTTTGCGGCTTTATCAGCCGAGGCGATTGGCTAATATTGCTGAGGATCACAAAAAGTATGTGATTCACTGCCCGACTTTAGGGACAATAAATACGAAAAGGGATGACGATGATTTCCTTTACTATGCAAGCTACCAGGCTAAGTCGGGTGTGGAGACTTACGAACTACTTGATAATGGCAAGACTAGGATTACTGACCCTAGCGGGGAAAAGGAGGAGGATTATGGGGGAATTTTACCGATTATTGAATTTCGTGGGAAGCCTTTGATTACGGATTCAGCGAAGCAAACTCAGAATTCGATTAATAAGGCTCTGACTTTGAAAGACATAAATGTGGACGCAGGGGGGTTTTTAAGTCGAATATTGTTAAATACCCAACAGCCGGGGGAGTGGGTTGTGGATGTGACACAACCGAATGGGTTGAAATTCGTGCCGAGTGAAAAACCCCTGCCCTTTGGACCGAATCAAATAGTTTATCTTTCGGGGTTGCCTATTGGGGATCCGCAAGCGCCGACGGGTTATACGAGTCCCCAAATTCACACTGAACAGCCGATTGATGTGGGGGCTTTTAGTGGTAACTTAGCAATCTCTTATGAGGTGTTTTGGTTGTCTATGGGGTTGGCCCATAATCTGACGGCGGGGGATGGGGCGCTAAGTGGGCGAAGTCGAGAGACGATTAAGGGCGATTTTACGACTAGGCTAGAGGGGATTAGTGAGATTATCGAGGCGGGTCTGGCTTCGGCTTTTGGCTTGATTAAGCGGATTTTATTGCCCAAAAGTTCTTATAAGATTATTTGTGAGTTGAATCTCTCGACTGGGAAGCCTTTAGCCGATGAGCGCAGGCAGGTGATTGCTGAAACGCAAGCGGGACTGAGAAGCCGGACGAGTGCGATGATGCTGATCGGAGTAAATGATCCGGATGCTGAGATGGAACTGATTCAAAGGGAAAGGGAGGCTGATGTGGAAAATTTAGCAAAACTTTCTATGAGGGAAGATGTTCCACCGGTCTAGTGTAGAATGGGTAACACGAGTCCTGCTCGTGCATGATAAATCTCCAAATGGGTACGCCCTCGGTAGTAGCGAGAATTGCCGAGGTTTTTTCTTAGGTAAAAATACTATGACTTCACCGGAACATTTGCGACTGATAGAAAAACTTAACAGTGTCTTGGATAAGTCCGAGACACGCATAGCCGATCGCATTAATCGAGCGTTGGCGGTGGCTTTTACTCAGCTTGAGGAGGAGCTAAGGCGAAAGTATCCGGAGTATCAGGGGATGGGGGGTCTGGCGGCTTACCAGCGTAAACTTTTGTTACTGGATCAGCTTAAGGAGTTGCTCAACCCGACGGCTGGTCGGGATTTTAAACGGGATTTTGAGGAGCTTTTGCGGGTAGCCGATTCGACTGGTATAGATATGGGGCGGCGATTGCTGGAGATTTCGGGTGAGGATTTCGTGCGATCGACTGCGACAATCCCTCTAGATGCGCTTCGCTACGCGGCAGAAGAACAGACTCGCTATCTGGCACGCTATGGGGACGAGTTTGCTTCTAGGGCTTCTGCTGCGGTGGAGCAGGGCTTAATTCAGGGGTGGGGGGTGAGCAGATTGTCATCGGTTTTAAGAGGGCAATTGGAGATTACAAAGCGACGGGCGGATATCATCGCAAGGACAGCTTCTTTAAGTGCTTCTAATGCGGCGGCGGAGAATTGTTTCCAGGACAATGGGGCGGAGTGGGTGCAGTGGATGGCGACGATTGATAGCCGAGTTTGTCGTTATTGTTCTGCGAGAAATGGCAATATGTATGAGCTTGGCAGTACGCGCCCTCCGATTCATTTTCAGGATCGGTGCTTTATTGTGCCGGTTAAAAGGAAGTTTTTTGAGTTAGGTTTGGTTAAGGAAGATTGGATCAGGAATCACCGAGAAAAGGGGTTAGCCGAGCTTGAAAAGCAGGGGTTAAAGCCTGATTACGGGGTGTCGCCTTTTGAGCGGGCGGCGGGTCTTGAATCGGCACCTAGCCCGGTCTGGCGACCTTAATCGTAATAACCGATAAAGCGGATGGCAGCATTGTCGCTATTATTTGGATTAATTGCTGGATAGTAGGCTCCTTTTTTTGCGCCTTCTCTGACAAACTTGTTTCCTTGTAGCCGATAGAGGTCAGCATATTTTTCTCTTTTTTGGTGTATGATATCATCCGAAAAAGCCATTATTATTTCCCCATTCTTTCTTTTGTAGAGACTGGCTCTATGTGTGGCGATTAGAGTTGGGATTAGCCGTTGAAATAATCCAAGGCAATTGTTTGAAGTGTATAAATGCCCCTCAGTGTCAGATGATGTATTTTTTAACGCGTGATATTTTATTAATTGAGAGCTTTGTATGGTGACAAGTACACTGCTTAAATTCACTTGAAGATAATTAAGTTGGCTGTGGGGACCAAATCCGTAACCATAGTCAAGATGCTTGTAAGAAAGATTGTTTAAAGTCAATGTTTTTTGTATATTTTGATAACTAACCTGTGCTGTGCCTTTTAGGTTATAAATATTATTGTCTTCAAAAATAATTAACTCAACAGGGTAGTCAGTGAGCGGATTAATATAATATTCACTGCTGTGGATTTGTGTTGGTGTAGCACTGGTTGAAAAAATGGAATAACCATCATTGTAATTAAAGACTTGGACAGTATCTTGAGTGGTGTATTTGACTGGATAATTTAAAAGAATAGGCTGTCTTTTAATTTCTCCCATGTCGGAGCCGACAATACTAAAACTAAATGGGGTTGTCTGCAATAAATTTATTTTGTTTTTTATGTCATCTACTTTTATATAAAAATAATCTTTGTCTAAAATTAAAGTATTTTCTCCATCTGCCAGATAAGTATTTTCTACTGCTGTATTTTTATTATCTTCTACTTCACCATCGGTAGAGACAAAATGAGGCTGTCCATGCCAGTTTGTGTTAGCGCTGGCCTGGTGCATAACCTGCCTAAATCCAGATGATATATTTACAATATTGTCAATTTTTGAGTAAAGACAAAGTTCGTCAGCACCTTTATGTACGTTAGTTACTTTGTTGGTAATAACGTCACTGGCAGCGCTAGAGCTATTAGCATCAGTTCTGCAAGGCATGTCAGAAGGAGGGGTAACATTCGAACCATTGAGCTGAAGACAAACGTTGTGTAACTCTGGGGGGGTGCTCGGTGGTTCCCTTGAAGAGACTCGATTAGATGAAACTGTGTGATTGGTGGTATAATTAATCGAGCTAGAATTGTTAATTTTAATTAAAATAGAATTACTGTAAGACTCGCTGTAATTGGCATACCCACCGACACGAAAACCGCCGTAGTAAGACGAATATAAAAGGTCATCACTGTAGTAATTTCCTTCTGTGATTAAGAAAGCAGAAGATTTAGAAATAGAATCAAGAGTCCCTGACAAAAGCTTTTGTCGTTCTCTTCTAAGCAGATGATTTGTCAGGTATCCGGTATCTGTATATTGTCTGTAATACCCGCCATCTGGGGTGTACCGAATGTCACCGTTAATAATTACAGAGGAAAAATCATAATCTTGTTCTTCAAGTAATAAAATGCCATAATAATCATCGCCATAAAATCTGCTATTAGTTTTAAATGCCTCTAAAAACTCAGGGGAGCTAAAGTTTAGGTTTTTTTCTCCTTCTCTGTTTTTGAGCCGATATTGGTCGGTTCCTATCTGGGTTAGGAGAATGAAGTCATTTTTGTTTTTGCCGCGGCTGCCAAAAGCGAGGATTTTTTGAGCTTGTACTTGCTGAAAAGGGCGATCGCCTGCTTGGGCGATATAAAGCTGAGGAATATGCCATTGCCCGATGCTTTTGAAGGGATAGATCAGCTTTTGATCAAGAGAGCGATTTTTGCGAATTGAGGTAGATTGAATATCTATTTTACTGGTTTCTCCCCAAACCCAGGCTTGTCCGTTTTGGTCGAAGCCGATAGCTACTCTGGGGGAATTAATTGGAGTAGCGGCAATCGCCGGCAAAATTTTGCCATTGGGTAATTGAACTTGAATGCGCGACCGCGCTCCGCCGTAATTGAGGGCTTTAGCTGGGATTAACATCTTGATAGTAGGTGATGGGAACGAAAAGAAGCCGACCAAGCTTTACGGCAAATTCAGAGCAGTTGACGAAATTGCGATCGATTGTTTGGATTTCTTCAATTTCGAGTAGCCACCAAACTTGATTATTCCAGAGGATGCGATCGCCTACCTGCCAGGATGGTTTGCGCTTGATTTTGAGGGTAGTTGTACAAGCGTTTTGGCTGTTTTCGATCTGACAGAGGGTACGGGCGGCGGCAATGGCTAAGTCGATTGTGTCAGCACCAGGAAAAGAAAGGGAGTCGGGATTTTGATCTATTCGTAGGGAGCCAGGGGTATTAATTCGATAGATTTTTTCGGGTTCTGGCTCTTCGGGAGGGGAGTTATTTGGATATAGTTGTAGCCGATTGGCTACGTTGGGTCGTCCTTGGATAATTTGGCTGTTTTCGATTGCGGCACTATCGGTGAGGGAAGTGCCTTCGGAGTTGGTGGTGCGGGTTTTTAGTCGATAGGCGGAGGGATTTTTTGTCCGAATTATTGTGATCAGGGTTTCCGATTGGCTGTATTTGCCGGTGGAGATGGGGGGTAGGGGGGCTGTGGTGGTGCTATCAGGATCAGGTATCTCGGAATAGGCGCTAAAAGTATAAAAATCGCGAGAAGCGTAATAAGGTTCGGGGTTTTGAGGTGGGGTATCGGGAAAGACTGAGAGAGGAGAGAGGGTAAAGGTGCGTTCTTCGCTAATTGGCTGATCAAAGTATTCGTACAAGTTGATTATTTGGGTAAGCCGCTGGTATTCAGAGGATTGGGAGCCGACGAAGAGTCTTTCGCCTTGGGCGATGGCTTGTTCGAGTTGATCGCTTTCTTGCCTGTAGCGAGCTTTTGTATATCCACTGCTGGATATTTGGATTAGATAGCCGTCGGTATTTCGGATGTAAATTCGCTCGATCGAGCTTACTTGTCCCCAAAAACTGACAAAGTCCAATCCGGCGCGGCGAATGGCTACGTCGCCGTTATTAACACTGACGGTGTGGGTGTCTAGGCTGGTGTACAAAAAGCCGAAGGTTGTTTCGATTTCTTTGATGGGTTGGCCATTAAGGGTGGTGATTGTTTTTTTGGTTTTGGTGGGTCCGCCTGTATCAAAGGCGAGGCGGGGGGAATAGAGAAATTGTTTGTTGATGTTGGGGGGAACCTGGGGGGTGGGGTCGCCTTCGATTATTGTTTGTTTGTCGTTTGTTTGCTCTTCTTTGCCGCTTTGGCTGTCAAGGGTTAGCCGAGTGTTGTGGTATTCTTTGTATAGGGGAATTTCTTCAATTTTGGCTCCGTCGCCGGGATAGCTAAGGCTGTAGGTAAGCTGGAGAATATCGGTATCTCTGAGGGTGCGTTGGGGCGTGGAACCGAAGGGCTTGAGGGTGAGTTGATGGGCTTCTGGCTGCCAAAAGTAGCCGTATTGATAGGCGCGACTCAGTTCGTCGTTGATTGTGGTGGTGCTATTGTTGGGGAGGTCGTCGGGAAGCTTAAGGGGGATGCTTGGCCCGGCGTAGCCTAAGCCGACGGCACTGCAAAGGGATGATAAGTAAGAGTAGCGATTCTTGTCTTTTTCTTTGAGTAAGATGGGGCGATTGTAGGGATTGCGTTGGCTACTTGGTTCGCCGCAGGAGATGGTGATTTTTAGGGTTTGGGGCAGGGGTAGGTGTTCGATTTGTAGGTTTGTTACCCAATAGGTGTGATTGTAGAGGGTGAGGAGCCGATAGGGAATAAAGTATTCTCTGATCTGGGTTTCTTTGTCGGGGGTGGTGGTGAAGGTGAGGCTACAAGTGGAAAGGGAGCCAATGCTGTGGCCAAACTGAATTTGTCCCTCTAAATTCCAATCTTGAAAGATTGCGGGTAGGTCTTGGGTGATGCGGGTGGTGCTTATTTGGTTGATGCCGAGGGTCGGTTCTGTGTCGGTGAGCCGAATAAACGCCGATGGTTGGCTGGGGGATCGTAAAATGAGGGTGGGCATTGAGGGCTAATTATGGCGGGGCTTACTAAGATTTTATTTAAAATGGCGGGGTCTGTTGATACTTCTTTGCATCCTTATCTGTTTGAGGGGAATTATCTGGTTTTGGAGGTTAAGCCGACGGATTACCGCAAGACTTCGGAGGATTCTTATCAAATCCATCGGGGTTTTGCTGCGAGTGCGATCGAGATTACGCCTACTCCCTATGCTTTTGAGGCGAAGACTGAGCAGGGAGCGGAAATTATTGGTGAGGTTTTACAGGCGATCGTTGATGATGCTACTAGCGATCCTTTAAAGTATAAATTAGTGGAATGTGTGGATAGGCACGTCCCGGGTGCACCAGTCATCCGCTTTGGGGTGCTTCAGTTTCAGCCGATTGCTGGGGCGGTAGAGGGAGTGCGGGGGAAGCAGCAGACTGAGGGCTATCGTATCTATTTTCAGGAGGTTTAAGGTGGGGATTTTGGGGATTTTGTTGCTTTGTTCGCAGATTGGTGGGTTGGCTTTTTTTGCGATTTTGCTTCACAAGGCTTTGCACCGCTTTTATGTGGCGGCGTGGGATAGGAATACAGAGAGGTAATGATTCGGTAGTAGTGGCGTAGCCCTCTTGCTTACCTGGTATGAATTGTGTAAAATATTTATTAATAAAAATAATTGGCTCGAATCAGTCTTTAAACCTCTAGCTTGATTATGACTTTTCTGATAAATATCTTTT
>NZ_JADBVM010000041.1:0-4539 GCF_020244875.1 Microcystis sp. M44BS1 | reverse complement strand
TCTCGGCTGGTGAGAGAGAGTCTATCTTTCTCTAAAAAAATGGAGAATCACGTTGGGGAACCCTTTGGTATTTTATCCATGACTACAATGCACAGCAAAGCAAAGGATTAAGCCGCCATCACTACTACCGAATCACCACCTAAAAAATGCAAGTTGTAGCCGTGCAAAGTATATTAAGAATAGCGGGCAGGGTAAGCAACCGCTTTAAAAACCCAGTCATCGCCGGATGAACGCACCTTGAAAACTAGAGTTATGGGGTTCTATAGAACCCATTTGGTATCTTTTATAATGTAGATGCTAGGCTGAAAAGGTGAAGCGAAAACCTTGTCTATTATAGGTTTCAGGGAAGAGAGTCTGTAGCCTGTTTAACGGCAATACCTTGGTCTGAACCCCGTCAGTGAATGCGCCACCGTCTAGTCGTCCCCGAAAATCGATACTTTGGAGTAAGCCAAAATGTACTCAAGTAGTATGACGAATGAAGAGTGGTCTATCGTAGAACCGCTATTGCCAAAGAAGAAATTGACTGGCCCCCCAAAATGGACAAAACGACAGATTTTAGATGGGATTTTCTATCAACTCAAAAATGGCTGTAATTGGGGTGACCTCCCGAAAGATTTCCCGACCTACTCCACCGTGTTCTGGCATTATAAACAGTGGAGAAGTCAGGGAATCATCCAAAAAATAATGGAAGAATTACATCGCCGATTACGACAACAAGAAAAAAAAACTTTTTGCCGCAAACCCTAGATAATGGTTATCATCCTGACAAAATAGAGAAAGAGTTGGTTAAGGTCTATCCAGAGATAATGACTAAAATTCAGTTTGAACTGTCTCCAAAACCGTCAAAAACCGAAAAAGCGGAGAAGGGTTGCTCAGGATTCGTACCCGTAAAAACTCGATGGGTGATTGAAAGAAGTAATTCTTGGATGGAACGCTGCAAATCTTTAGTCAAAAATTTTGAGCGCACTTTAGAACACTCCACTACCAAAATTCATCTCTGTTTTCTTCGACTTCTACTACGACGATTAGCTGTATCCTAAGATACCAAATGGATTCTATAGGACTTGGTACTAAAAAAAGCTACTTTCATCAGATAAGCTCCCAAAATCCTCTTATTGATCGAGGGACACTAGCAGATTAGAAGGCTTGGCGCGATCGCCTTGCAATGTGATTCCTCGATGGTTGGCGGCTAAATGGCGCAGGATTTTGTAAACCGTTTCCAGTTGGTCGGCAGCCCCCGCTTTTTCTGCCAGCGTGGTCAATGGCATCGGTTCAGATGCGAGCTTCAGCACGGCCAGAAGCTGTCGCTGTAAATTCAGCACCGATGCGGCGGCTTTTTTCCCGGCTTCCACCCCTGGTTGGTGGTAAGCGTTAACGTTAACCAGAGAAGCGTATAACCCTACTGCCCTTTCATAGAGAGCGATTAACGCGCCCACGGTGCGGGGATTAACCCGGGGAATAGTTACGGTAATCGAGTCCCGATGATTTTCATAAA
Source organism: Microcystis sp. M44BS1 (assembly GCF_020244875.1). Classification (NCBI taxonomy): domain Bacteria; kingdom Bacillati; phylum Cyanobacteriota; class Cyanophyceae; order Chroococcales; family Microcystaceae; genus Microcystis; species Microcystis sp. M44BS1. The sequence goes on along the minus strand of NZ_JADBVM010000041.1, from coordinate 3,044 downwards.
GTGCCTCTCGTGTTCCCTGCAAAAAGCCGGAGAGAAAATCCCCGGTCGTCGCTTCTGGCTCAACTTCGATGGATGTTCCCTTCCGGTCTTCCAGTACCTCAATAAAAGTAGCAAAAAAGTTAGGTACGCCTTCTCGAAGCTGTTGCACATAGGCGTGTTGGTCGGTAGATCCTTTGTTGCCATAAACCGCGATACCCTGATAAACCGTCTTACCGTCCAAATCTTTTTCCTTACCCAGAGATTCCATCACCAACTGTTGCAGGTAACGGGAGAACAGCAACAGACTGTCTTTGTAGGGTAGCATCACCATATCTTTCTCGCCTTTGCCATGGCCAGCGTGATACCAAGCAAGAGCTAATAGGGCGGCAGGATTGCGCTTGGTGTCAGGCACACGAGTTGCCTCGTCCATTTCCTTGGCACCGGCTAAAAGGGAGCGGATGTCAATACCCAGTAGGGACGCTGACAACAGGCCAACCGCAGACATCTCCGAGGTACGTCCCCCCACCCAATCGAACATGGGAAACTCGGCTAACCAGCCTTCCATGCGTTCTAATTCGTCCATTTTGCTGCCGGTCACGGTGATGGCAACAGCGTGGGAGGGAAAATCTAGGCCCTGTTGCTCGTAAACGTGTTTTACTTCCAGCATTCCGTTACGGGTTTCCGGCGTGCCGCCAGATTTGCTGGTAATGATGATCAGGGTACTTTTGAGGCGATCCTTGAGTCGGTTCAGTAGGCGATCGATGCCCGCCGGATCGGTGTTATCGATGAAGTGAATGGCCATCGGCGCAAAATCGGGGGCCAGAGCTTCGGCGACAAATTCTGGTCCCAAGGCAGAGCCACCAATGCCAATGGAGAGAATATCGGTGAATTTAGGAGCTTCTGGGGGATGGATTGAGCCGTCGTGAACCTTTTGGGCAAAGGTTTCAATTTGTTCGAGGGTATCGACAATTTCCCTCTTTAAATTAGCTGGGGCGAGGTCAGGATTTCGCAACCAGTAATGACCGACCATCCGGTTTTCGTCAGGATTGGCGATTGCGCCTCCTTCCAGTGCTGACATATCCTGAAACGCCTTCTCAAACTTAGGCTTGAGCATCTCAACTAAGGCCTCATCAAACCCCATCCGGCTGATGTCCAGATACAATCCCAGACCTTCGTGATAGTAAAGCCAGTCTTCGTAACGTTGCCAGAGTTCCTTGGTATTCATATAAACCTCGTTAATTAGTAGCAAGGGTACAATTGCAGATTCAGAGAATAAAGTCGGTTGACAAGAAATTAGATTGGCGTTCTTTGAGGATTTGAGTGATCAAAGATTTGTTTAAGTCAGTTTCCTTCGCCGCAACCAGCGTCCTGATTGAGAACGATCGCAAAGCATCGCTCACCGACAATGTACCTTCCGCCGAATCCTTCCTACCGGTGAAAGGGAAAGTATCAGGTCCCCTTTGACACTGACTGTTGATGTTAACTCGACAGACTTGATTGACTAAGGGATCGATCAGCGCAGCGATCGCCTCGGTATCTTGACCGAAAATGCTGACCTGTTGACCATAATTGGAATTGACGATGTAGTTGATGGGAGTTTCCAAATCGTCATAGGGCATCACGGGAATCACCGGACCAAACTGCTCTTCATGGTACAAGCGCATTTGATCCGTAACCGGATAGACTACGGCTGGATAGAAAAACGTTTCCCTGATCGTTCCCCCTCCAGCGTTGACCACTTCTGCGCCGAATTTTTTAGCATCTTCCAGCAATTCCGTTAGGTATTGAGGCTTACCCGGTTCTGCCAGAGGTGTTAGCGTCACTCCCTCATCCCAGGGCATCCCAAATTTGAGGTTATTCACCGCCAACCTGAATTGTTCGATAAACGCTTCAGCAATCTGGCGCTGTACAAACAGGATCTTCAATGCCGTACACCGTTGCCCGTTGTAGGAAAGCGTTCCTAAGATACATTCCCTAACCGTCAAATTGAGGTCAGCATCGGGCAGGATAATGGCGGGATTTTTTGCCTCTAATCCGTAAATGGTGCGGAGGCGGTTAAGTTTGGGGTGTTGCTTTTCTAAGCTATTGGCTGCCCGACTCGAACCGATGAAGGCCAACACATCGACCAAACCAGATGCCATCAGGGGCGGAGTGACGGTGCGTCCAGAACCATAGATGATATTGACTACGCCGGGGGGAAACGCTTTCTGAAAAGCCGACTGCAAGGGATAGAGGGGTAGGGTGCCGGGTCGGGGCGTTTTGACCACTACGGTATTCCCCATAATTAGAGCGGGAATCAGTAGGGTGAAGGTTTCGTTCAAGGGATAGTTAGACGGTCCCATACACAACACCACACCCAAGGGCGCTCGCCGAATTTGTCCAATGACTCCCTCGACGATTTCAAACCGGGAAGAGACGCGATCGAGATTTTTTAGGGCATCGATGGTATCGCGGATATAGTCCAGGGTGCGGTCGAATTCCTTCTGCGAATCGGCGTAGGATTTGCCAATCTCCCACATCAGGATGTTTACGACTTCATCTCGCTGTTCTTGCATCCGATAGGTAAAGTCTTGCAAATGCTCAATTCGTTGGGCAACAGACAGGGTTGGCCACACCCCGCGACCCCGATTGTAGGCAGTAACAGCGGCGTTTAGGGCCGCCAAGGATTCCTGCTCGGAAAGTAAGGGGAAATGCCCGATTTTAGCGGCTACCAATCCTTGATCGGTCTGGATGTGAATGGGAGAAATCACCTCTTCCACCTCGCCATCCCAGTGACGCAGTTCTCCGTTGATCAGATACTCCCGTTGATTGATGGGAGTCTTAATGCGGAAGGCTTCTGGAATCTGGTCAGCAGTGGGAAACATGGATTCAACAGTATGGGATGGGGTGATAATGGGGGCATTCATGACGGCTAGAACTCAAATTAAAAGTCGCGCGCAACAAGTACAAGAAGCTATAGGCGGTCAACGTACCGTGGGACACACGGAATCGGGCTTCTGAAATGGGGCGAAAGTCTGTGGACTCTGTGTAAGACAGTACATGGTTTTTTAACTGTGGTATGCGAC
>NZ_JADBVM010000040.1:0-4345 GCF_020244875.1 Microcystis sp. M44BS1 | reverse complement strand
TGCTTCGCCCCTACAGGACGCGGGCCGATGAAGACGCAAGGTTTTGAACGACGATTCTCTCAAAATCTTGCACCTGTTTCGGAAGAAAAGCCCCAAAACCCTTACTTTGCCTACATTTCACATTTATTCAGCAAACCCTAAGTAGGTAGGTATTAAAAACTGTCAGATCCCCCGCCTATCGGCACCCCCCTTATTCAGGGTAGATACCCCCGCCTATCGGCACCCCCCTTATCAAGGGGGGCAGGGGGGATCGAACCTAAAATCCATTTTTAATTTAATTATAACCAGCTACTTAACTAGGGTTTATAACTGGGAAAATCGATATAACCTTCCTTGTCAAAAGAATACCAATCTTTCATCTCAGCATCGGGATTAAGGGGCCAATTATTGGCGAATCTTTCCACCAAATCGGGATTACTGATATAGGGGCGACCGAAAGCAATTAAATCCGCATCTCCCAACTGAATAGCGGCTTCAGCAGTTTCTTTTGTATAACCACAATTGCCGATTAAAGCACTATTAAAAACAGCCCGAAACTCGGATAAAAGCATCGGTTTACCCTTTTCATGAAAACCAAAAGCCAAGCCATCTAGCAGATGCAAATAAGCTAAATTGTACTCATTTAATCTTTGGGCAATATAGAGAAAAGTTTCTCGAAAATCCTCGGAACCCATGTCATTATAAACCCCATTGGGAGAGAGACGCACCCCCACCCGATGACTGGGAAAAACAGTTAAAATTGCCTCGACTACTTCCTGTAAAAAACGATAGCGATTTGCCAAACTGCCACCATACTTATCCTGACGCTGATTAGTGGCCGATTGTAGAAAAGTATCGATTAAATAACCATTAGCTCCGTGAATTTCTATGCCATCAAACCCCGCTAATTTTGCCCTCTGAGCGGCTTGGCGGTAATCGGCGACAATTGCGGCGATTTCCTCGGTTTCTAAGGCTCTAGGGGTCTCGTAGGGCTGTTTGCCTATGGGTGTGTGCAACTCCCCCTTAATCTTAATTGCGGAAGGGGCAACCGGTAAAGCCCCATTTTCCTGAAAACTGGGATGAGAAGCGCGACCACAGTGCCACAATTGACAAAAAATTGGTGTTCCTTTTCTTTGGGCGATTTTTGTCACTATTTGCCATGCTTGCGCTTGTTCATCGGTGTAGATACCGGGGGTATTTTGCCAACCGTTAGCTTGGGGAGAAATTACCGTCGCTTCTGTAATCATTAATCCGGCGCTGGCCCTTTGCCGGTAATACTCGGCCATTATCTCATTAGCAAGACGTTTTTCTCCGGCTCGCGCTCGCGTCATGGGGGCAAGCACAAGACGATTTTCTAGGTTTAAATCTCCCAATTTAAATTGACTTAAAAGAGCCAGGGAAGTAGTGAAAGAAGTCATCGAATTTGCCGATAGAGAATTTAGGTTAATTTTACCGCAGTTAGTTAAAACCAGACAACCGCACCCAAGGATGATTGACTGGCTATCTGCGAGATTGTTCCTCTGCTAAGGGAGGAGAATTAATCGGGTCAATTAGCTGACTATAATTGATCTTGGTCATAAATTTGACTATAATTACCAGTTATTTAATTTATTCATCTTCCAAAATTAAAGAGACATAAACTATATTTTATGGTAGTTGAGTCATGATGGGTCGGGATAAAATAGTGTAATTACGCTTATGTTTATCTGACCAGAAATAGTCATTGTCGAGATGTCTAGTAACTGGTGTTTTACCGATCAAATAGACTTCCTAGGGACTGAAACGAAACCCTTACTATTCGGTACTTGCTAATTTCAAGAGGGTTTTTCAGAATCAGCGTTTTTTAGGAAACCTACCCAAAAATACCCAAAAGAGGCAAACAGCCTCTAGATTGCGTTGATAAAAATGGGAAAACACGAGTTTTTAGCAAGCATAGTTCATTTAATTGTGCTAATCTCCAAAAAATAGCTATTTTTTCACGATTTATTTAGAACTAATTTATTAGTAAAAAAAGATGTTAAAACAGTCTTGATCGACTTGGGCTTTGTGGCTAGTATGTAAAGCATCTAGCTTCTTCATTGGAGACACCTGAATGAAAGCCCTATTACTGTGGCCGCTGATGCCCAACTCCTTTTGGTCCTATCAAGAGACTTTAGATCTAGCCGGTTTAAGAGCAACCAATCCGCCCCTGGGTTTAATTACGGTGGCAGCCCTGTTACCATCGGATTGGGAAATCCGGTTTGTCGATCGCAATGTCCGATTAGAAACAGCTTCGGATTGGGAGTGGTGCGATTTGGTAATCATCTCCGCCATGATCATTCAGAAAAAGGACTTTCAAGAATTGATTGCCAAAGGGTTGCAGTTGGGTAAAAAAGTGGCTGTGGGCGGGCCTTACCCCACCTCCTATCCAGAAGTTGCCCAAAAAGCTGGGGCAGATTACCTGATTCTCGATGAAGGAGAACTGACAATCCCGCTGTTCCTGGCGGCCCTGGAGCGGGGTGAACCGAGTGGTGTCTTTAGAGCCAGCGAGAAACCCGATGTCACCATGACACCGATCGCCCGCTATGATTTACTAGATCTGGATGCCTATCTGGCGATTACCGTGCAGTTTTCTCGCGGTTGCCCCTTTCAATGCGAATTTTGTGACATCATCAACCTCTATGGCCGCAAACCGCGCACCAAAACCCCAGAACAAATGTTGGCTGAGTTGGAGACGTTATATCAACTGGGGTGGAGGCGCTACATTTTTGTTGTCGATGACAACTTCATTGGCAATAAGCGGAATGCCAAGGTGTTTCTGCGGGAGTTGATCCCCTGGATGGAGCAACACCAGTATCCCTTTAAACTGATTACGGAAGCTTCCCTTAATCTGGCCGAAGACAGTGAACTGATCGAGTTAATGGTCAAGGCCGGCTTTATGCTGGTGTTTATGGGGATTGAGACACCAGATACCGATAGCTTAATCGGCATCAACAAGGTTCAAAACACCCGCCAATCCCTGATCGAATCCTGTCACAAAATTACCCGCATGGGGCTGCAGATTATGTCTGGCTTCATTATCGGTTTTGACAATGAGAAACCTGGCGCAGGGCAGCGGATCAAAGAGTTTATTATGGAGGCGAGTATTCCCCAGGGGCAGTTTAGCCTGCTCCAGGCACTGCAAAATACTGCCCTGTGGAATCGCCTGCAACAGGAAGGCCGTCTGGTGGATGGCATGGGTACTTTCCATCAGGGAGCGATGATGAACTTTGAGCCAACTCGCCCGGTGGAAGAGATTACCGAAGAATACATCGACGCTTTCTGGGAAATCTACGATCCTGTTAACTACCTGAAACGAACCTTCAACCATTTCATGATCATGGGGGGATGGCGCGGCAAATCGAACCGTAAATTAGATTGGCAACAGTGGCAATTGTTCCGTTCCTTGCTCTGGCGGCAGGGGATTGTCCGACCGACGCGCTTCCGTTTCTGGTGGCAACTGGCGGTGATTGCCTGGGTCAAACCCCGTCTGCTAGAAGAGTATCTAGCGACCCTAGGGATAGGTGAGCATTTTTTTGCCTATCGCTATGAAGTCAGAGAACAATTACTAAAACAACTAGCCGATTTAAAGCAACAGAAAGCAAGGGTAGCCCAGCTGGAAAAAACGCTCAAAAGCTAGACAATAGTGCCGACAAACAGTCATTTATCCCTAAACAGCGCTCTTGAATCCTACCCCAAAGTAGAGCAAGAAAAAGCGAGTGGGGTTGTTTGACTGTCAAGTCAGGTAATCTGTCCCCACAATTCATTCAAACTTACCGAAAAATTGGGTTGAAAGCCTCGCCCTTTTAGGGCGACTTTATAGGATGTATGATATTAAGAATAGGGGGCCGGGTAAGCAACCGCTTAAAAAACCCAGTCATCAACCGATGAACGCACCGTTCGGCAAAAGCTCACGGCCGAAGCCTTGAAAACTAGAGTTATCGAAAAAATCGGGTCTAAAACCTCGCCTTAAGGCGAAAATTTGGTAATGATTCGGTAGTAGTGGCGTAGCTATCTTGCTTACCTGGTATGAATTGTGTCAAATATTTATTAATAAAAATAATTGGAACCCGCTCAGTCTTTAACCCTCTAGCTTGCTCATGACTTTTCTGATAAATATCTTTTTCTGGCTCCTGTCTGGCTTACTCAAATATCAGTCTAGCACCGAACAAAGTACCCCCCCTAGTTCACCTCTATTCCCCTGTCAAGCGTTGTGGTTCTCACCCTACTATCAAGAATGGTTCTATTCCTAAGGGAAAACCCAAACGTCAAGGTAAAGAATGTGGTCAACCGTTTGTGATCAATCCCACTAATAAAACCGTCTCTGACGAAACCAAACAATTAATTG
>NZ_JADBVM010000004.1:0-9449 GCF_020244875.1 Microcystis sp. M44BS1 | reverse complement strand
GGTTCGAGCGTCGTTTGTTTCGCTTCGCTTTCGCTTCGCTTCAACCGCGCATTTACCAATGTATCTAACTTCCCTAAGTTTGTCAACCCCTTTTGGCAAAATTTTTTGATCTTTTTTCTATCCCTTGCTCCGTAAGCTTTTTAGCCTTTAGGGGTTTTTGGTAGTCCCTTGCTCAGAACTGTCGGTGCCGCTACTTTAGTTTACTTGTACTAAATATTCCCTCAGCTTAATTTTTTCTCGATCGCTCGGTCATTTTTGGGGTATGGTTCCTTGAGAATGTATTTTCTGATCGGAAAGCCCTCATGTCTCGCCGCGCTGCTTTACAATCCTATTTACTGGTGCGTTTACTCCTAGCTCCCTTGATGTTATGGACAATCGTGACGGTGGTTTTTCTGCTGATGCGTGTTGCTCCCGGTGATCCCACGGATGCGATTTTAGGCAACCGCGCCCCTGAAAGTGCCAAAAATGCCCTAAGAGAACAGTTAGGACTGAATAAACCCCTATTTTTCCAGTATCTAGACTATATTTTTAACCTAATGCACCTCAATTTAGGAGACTCTTTAACCAGTAAGGGGGTGACGGTATGGGAGATTATCGCTAAACATTTTCCGGCGACGGTGGAACTAACTTTTTATGGAATGCTAATTGCGGTGATAGTAGGAGTCGGATTGGGAATTATCACCGCTTCCCGTCCGAATACTCCCTTAGACGCGGGGGGACGTTTATTTGGACTGATAACCTATTCCTTGCCGATTTTTTGGGTGGGAATGCTCTTACAGCTAATTTTTGCGGTACAGTTGCGCTGGTTTCCTTTGGGGACTCGTTTTCCTTTGAGTGAGACTCCACCGCAGGCAATTACGGGTTTATACACCTTTGATAGTCTGATGACTCTACAACTAGATAAGTTGCCCACAGCTTTGTATTATCTAGCCTTACCTAGTTTTACTCTCGGCATTCTTTTGAGTGGGATTTTTGAACGGATGGTGCGAGTTAATCTGAAACAAACTTTGCAAGCGGACTATGTAGATGCGGCAAAAGCGAGAGGAATACCAGAAAAAACGATTATGATCGCCCATGCGCTGAAAAATGCCCTAATTCCCGTAATTACTGTCTTAGGATTAACTTTTGCGGCTCTTTTAGGTGGTGCAGTCTTGACGGAAGTGACTTTTTCTTGGCCGGGTTTGGGAAATCAGTTATATCGGGCGATTTCTCTGCGGGATTACCCAACAGTGCAGGGATTAATGGCTTTTTTTGCGACAATAGTGGTTTTTGCCAGTATTTTGATCGATCTAATCAATGCTTACATTGATCCTCGCATCCGTTATTAATCAGGGAGAGGGAATTATGAAGTGGGGAAGTGGGGAAGTGGGGAAGTGGGGAGTTTGAGCATTTGTGCTAAAATCCCAATAGGCAGCTTAAAGACAGTACAGCTTGACATAAGACAACGGCCGTGAAATTGATGTCACGGCTAATAAAAAAATGGGTCTGGATTGCTTTTTATCTCTAGGTTGTTGTTAGGTGATTGCTGACTGATTAATAATGGTTGAATGTCAATCGGCTTTTCCTTTCAGGGAGACGAAATCGGGCCTATGGGAATTACTATTGTCACCATTTTGCGGAGGATGAAAACGATTTCTCACTTCGGGGGGAGTGGGTAAACCCTGTTTCATTTCTGCCACTTTTAAGAGGATCAAATACTCATAAAAAGCTTGCAGAGTACACCAAGCAAAACCAGCTTTACCATCGAGAATTCCCGCCAAGATAAAATACATATAAAACCAACGAAGCAGGGGACGAAAAGGCAATCGTAGAGAAAAATCTTTTAAAGCTCTCCGTCTATCTACTTCAGTTTCACCAAAAAATAAATTTTTCCAACTAACACCACCGTTAGCCAACTGATGTAGAGTTTCTGCTGCTTCATCGGTAGAGTAACGATTATGTTTTTCAATCCAACGACTTAAACCTTTACTACAGGTATAGTGGGGATAGGTTTCTTCTAAAAAAGAGGTTTTTCCTCGACATTCTTCCCTTTCCGTGTGACCATAATCGCTAAACCAGACTTGATCTTTTCTAAATAGACGCATTTGATAACGAGGATACTGGGTGCTGCGACGGATCCAAGTTCCCATAAACATAACTCTTTCGGCCACATAAAAACCAGTAAATTCCTGTTGTTGAGTGGCACGCAGACATTCTGCATACAGTTGGGGTGTCATCCTTTCATCTGCTTCGAGAATATAAACCCAATCGTATTTAGTCTCGATATTTTCTAACATCCAAGTTCTTTGTTTACCATGACTCTCGAATTGATGCTGAATCACGCGCACTGGATAACGAGAAGCAATCTCTACAGTGCGATCGCTACTGTAGGAGTCAACCACAATCACATCATCGGATAGAAGTGCCGATTCCACACAGGCGGCAATATCAATTTCTTCGTTATGAGTGAGAATGTAAATGGAAAACATAGATATATGGTGTTTGATTATACGAAACCCGATCGGGTAGTAGTCCTATTGTGTACCGGAAAAAGCGGAATGAAAACCAGTTCATAGAAGAGATTTTCTCAAAACTATCAGACTGCGATCATTCTATCCTCGATCGCCATTTTGTCAATATTCCTTAAGTATTACTTGAAAAATTCGGTTCTTCGTTACTTGGTATGGTTCGATAGGGGGGCATAAATCGACTAAATCCTTATCTGGCAAGAGACTTAATTGATTAGTTCGCTCTAGAAAAAAACAATTAACAAAAATCGCTAAAGGCCTTTCTATATAAGGGTTCCATCCCTTATAACCCCCGTCCATTGCATAACACAAACCGAAGAGCCAAAAATTCTTTACCTGAGCTTGTAGCGACCGGCAATGAGCTATTCCCCGCCATGAGATAATAGACGGTGCTTTATGTCTTCAGTAATTTTCGATGACTGCTGTTTCCGAGTGTTTTCGTTCTCTCCGTTGCCAGGGGAATTGTGCCTTGATTCCCTTTATTACTGCCGGTGATCCCGATTTATCTACCACTGCCCAAGCTTTACGCATTTTAGACCGAGCAGGGGCTGATCTGATCGAATTGGGGGTTCCCTATTCCGATCCTCTCGCGGATGGCCCGGTTATTCAAGCGGCGGCCACCCGCGCTTTAAATCGGGGTGTCAAGTTGGAAGATGTGCTAGAAATCGTCAAAAATGCCCAGGGAGAGGTGAAAGCTCCGATTATTCTGTTTACTTACTATAATCCCATCTATCATCGCGGGATAGATGTCTTTTTAGACCAAATTAAAGCAGCTGGGGTGAGTGGTTTGGTGGTTCCCGATTTACCCCTAGAGGAAGCGGAAAGTCTGCTGCAACCGGCTGCCGCTAAGGGAATTGAAGTGATTTTATTGGTAGCGCCTACCAGTCCCCCGGAACGAATACAAGCGATCGCCCGGCAATCCCAAGGTTTTATTTATCTGGTTAGTGTCACGGGAGTGACGGGAATGCGTAACCAAGTGGCCACCAGAGTGGAGGAATTGCTCGATTCTATCCGTTCTGTCACCGATAAACCCGTGGGGGTAGGATTTGGCATTTCTGACCCGACACAGGCACTACAGGTGAAAAACTGGGGTGCTGATGCGGTAATTGTCGGCAGTGCCATGGTTAAACGTCTGGCCGATAATTCCCCCAGCGATGGGTTAAAATCCCTCGAAGAATTCTGCCGCAGTTTAAAACAGGCGATTCAGTGAGGGGTTAGAGGTTGTTCTAAGGGAATTCCGGCTGCGGGGCGATCGAGGTATAATCTCTCTGGGATTCCCTTTTCTGCTGGTTTTAACGCTCGGTGGTGGCAGTAGGGATTGTTCCCCTAAAAGAGCATTGTACCTTGTTCTACGGGTGGCGCTCACGAATAAAATTGGTGCGTTACGGCCGATTGTTGATTTTAGTTTTTTGTCCAAAGTAGCAGCCGCAAACACGCACCCTACAATCTACAGACTAAAGATTATTTTCGATTACAATGTCGCCATGGAATAACCCGTAAAATAATCATTAGATTGGGTTAAACGACGTGCAACCCAACACAAAATATGAAGAATAATAGGGGGATGATGTTGGGTTTCCGTTGTCAATCCAACCTTGCAAGATAGGCGTACTGCTAGGCAGTGCCTTCGGCATCGCACTCAACCATTTATTTTTAGTAATTCACATCTTCATCAACTAAGCGTTGAAATTTATCAACAAGCTTGTTTTGAAGTTCCATAAAATCGTTGATGTCTTTTTCTAACTTGTCTTGGCGAATTTGACGAAATAGAGGGTTTGATTCATCCTCCATATTTTGATACCTTTCTTTGAGCAGTTTCATAAATCGCTCAAAAATGGCATCTAATTCATAAACTAACTCCTCTTTTTTGTGAAGTAAGAACTTAGCTGTATCGGCGCGACGGGCAGCTTTATCTCTTGTTAAATACTGATTACAAGTTTCTGTTAAAGCTTGCAATTGTGTTTCACGCAAAGTTTCTAAAGCTCGTTTCCGAAATTCGTATTCGGTTTCAACTAATGCCAATTGAGCTTTAACAATCGCTCTTTGAGTTTCACTAGGAAAAAATCGGGCAAGAAAACCCTCTCGTTTTTGTTCACTAAGCTGAATGGCTTCAATCTGAACTTGCTCGGCCCGTCGCATAATGGGCAAGTTAGTATTATGAAAATCATCATTTTTACTTAGGGAATAACGTCTGTCAACCATAATTTAACTCCAGAAATTTGTTTGTCGTAAAAAAATACCATGAACTTGACTCATTTCTTAAGGGCGGGCTTCTTGAAAGCGAGTAGTACATTGTATTCACTCCCCTTTATTCAAAGTTTTGACCATTTTGAGTATGGCTATTATCTTCTTTGGTCTGATTGGTCATATAGCCATTCATTGCGTCCAATGTATGTTGATAGGCTTCCTCAACTTTGTTAACTTTTTGGTGATGTCGAACCTCCTCTTCCACAATAGAAGGAATTGTTTGCTTTTCCATTTGTTTGTGCATTTCCTGCTTAATTTTCTGCTTGTAAACAGTAGGATTAAACTCTTGCCCTAATCGGGAAATTTCTCGACTTAATTGATTGGTATAGACTTTACCCAACTCATCTACAGCTTTTTGATAGTTTTCGCTTTGAAAAGCATTACTAATTGCTTCCTGTTGAGCTTTTTCTTGTATTTCTATTTGTTGCAAATAATGAGACTCACTTAAACGAAGAGAGCGCAAAGAAAGATTTAGCTGTATTTTTTCCTCCTCGTCTAAGAGATGATCGTATAATCCACGTTTTAGCAATAGTTTGGCAATGATTGGACTGACATCAATTAAAACAAAAAGAAGGGTGATAAAATAGCTTGACCGGGCATAAATATGCTTATCCTTTTTCTTTCCTAACTTATCTAGTGTCTCAAGCTGAGTCATTATATCATCGGCTTTCGCTTTCTCAGCGACAATCTTCGCCAATTCAAGATCGCGTTTTTGTGTTAATGTCTTGATGCGATTGAGATTCTCTTTAATCTGAGTAACTAAATTTTGTTTGGTGCTTTCATATTCAGTCAGACTTTGCTGATATTTTTGCCATTTTTCGTCATAGACAGGGCCTTTGCCTAATTTTTTTGTGCCAGAAGTTCCTTCTGCTTCTCCAATAACAGCCCGATAAGCTTCATCCCTTTGTTGTTTCGACTTATCTAACTCGTTCTGCAATTTTTCATTATCTTTTTCTAAGTCAGAAATTTCAGAATACTTCAGGATTAAACGCTCCTGGTTCTCTGAAGCACTTTTAGAGTTTTGTTCAACCAGTTCAGCCCGAATCGGTTTTTCAAAAATTTTGAGTTCTAAGGGTTTAGCCACAACAAAAGCGATAGAGATAGCGACTAATACCCGAACTCCGAGAAAGACACTTTGTTCTGCAGTCCACTTTTCCTCCTTCCGAGTGGTGGAAACTAAAAAGCGATCAAGATTGCCAATCATTAATCCCCAAAAGAAACCAAAGCCGATAGCCATCCTTGTGGAATTAAAAACAGTCCACAGGGCATAACCTCCACTGAGAGATGCTAGTACAGAGGTCAACAGAATTGTAAAACCGATCATGGCATATTTATTGTGATCGACTTGGCATCGTTCTAAAACCTTAATGTTTGCTCCCGCACAAAACCAAAGGAATTTCAGAGCAAAGCTTGCATTAGATTGAGGTAGAGATGTAGATTTCATATTGACCTCCTGATGGTTGGTGTGCCAATTCCTAAACTGGAACTGGATTTATTGTAAAAAGTTGTCTCGGTGATGTCAGTCCCCATCGAAGTAGAAATTATTTGCGTGAAGATGGAAAAAAGTAGAAATTATTTGCATGAAGATGGAAAAAAGTAGAATTACTGCGGATTCAGGTTCGGTTTGATAAATCCTCCGCGCTTCAAGGCTTATTTAACTAGAGTCGATGGGAAGTTGCCCCAATGAGCAGGAGGACAAAGCTGTGAGTGTGAGGACACTCAATGAGCGAGCGATCGGTTCAGGTTCTTTCTCATGCAAACTCAGTAAAATCAGCAAACTCAGTAAGCTCAGTAAAGCATGACGGCTTGGTAAGTTTTGTATTATTTTATACAAAATACAAAAGTAGCCGTTCAGGAGGGAAACATGGTACTCTGAGAAGTGCGATCACGGAGCTTCTCGACTTTGTGTGATAATTTTTGCTTATGAAATCGTGAAATGTTTACTGGGAAAGACTTTTAGGACTATTTGGTTAAATAAACTATCAGTATAGACCTCGTTTCCACACAGAAACCAGAAGAGCTCGATCACGTTTAACACTTACAATTGGGTCGATTTTGCTCAAAGACAAATCTGTTGGGAGCATCTGAAACATCTCTTTCCTAAACAGTTACAGAAAGTCTTTTTATACAAAGGTTAAGAAATGGAAAAACTGACTATCTTCAACGACAAGACGCTCATCCCTGTAGCAGACAAGTATCAATTGACTGATCAGCAAAGAGAAGTTTTTTTTCGTCGCCTTATTGAGAAAAAAAATTATCGACAAATAGCGGAAGAACTTGAAACAAGTGAAAATGCTTGTCAGAAATGTATGGGAGAAGTTTATAAAAAGTTTAATATTACCGGAGAAACTAGAGGGAAGGAACGCCGTCTTATTCAGGTAATAAACTCGATTATAACTCCCCAAAAATCAGTATCATCTATTATTTATCCATCTCCATTTATAGAACGAAATTTTCAATTTATTTTAAGAGGAGAACACGCGATAGCCCGTTCTTTATTTGCTTTTATCGCTAGAACCTTAAAGCAAGTTCAAGTTGAACATTATAGTCCCGCTCAAATAATCGGACAGGCGATTAGGGAGATAGTTTCAGATTCTTCTCACAGAAACATTTTAGAAAAAGCCCCTTCTGCTACCCTGAGAAAATTTTGTTTAGAGCAAATTTTAAAACACTTAAACTCTCAACGGAGAGAGAAAGAATCAAGTCTTAATAAATTAATCATTAGTGAAGAGTCTTTGATTAATAATATGAAGATAATTAGATATGTTTTAGACAAACTAATCAAAGAATCTTGTCCGAAAGATCATCAATTATTAGAGCATATATACGAGAAAGGGTTAAGCTATCAACAAATCGCTGGCGATTGGATAGACTCACCTGAGAAATCCGAAAATCAAGACCTAATTAATGAACTCAAAGAAAAGCATGAGAAATTGCTTAAACATATTCGCCTTGAGTTTCATACAATTAAGGAAAGTGAGAATCTCGAAGATTATTTAAAAGAAGTAAAAGAGACAGAAATAATTTCCTACAAGAATCCAGAAATTAAAACAAAGATTGAACTATATAGTAAAATAGCTAACCTTGAAACTTTGAATAATGATAACATTCAATATCTTAAGTTAATATTAGATGATTCTATCCGTACACCCCTAATCGATTTTTGGATTAATGAGATCGATCACTTTATAGCTCATGAAAGAGAAGATTTACAATATTTAGAAACTCATAAAGAATTTGAAGCTCAACAGAAAATTGAGTTAATCAATGAACTAAAAGATGGCTTGTTAGTGAATGGGAAGGAAAAAGAACCAGTGCTAACTATCGGGATTTGGGAAGTAAAAAACTTCAGACTTTATTGCGAACAATATCAATTAGCTGAAGCTGAAGTAACATTGTGGAATCCTAAAACGAATAAACAATTTACAGGAATAGCTGTAGAAAAAGGCTCAATTAATGCATTATGTCAAGCTCTAAATTATTCCTTGAATAAAGCACTTCAGTTAGAGAACAAGGCTTGTAATTTCTTTCTTTACTGGGTAAGTTTACAAAATGAAAAAATAAACAATGATATAAACGTCCCTGTTACTGCTACTGTTATAATTCAAGATGGGAGTAATTTTTATGTAGGAAAAGACATAAATGAAGACACGATAACAGCAGCGTTTAATGCCTGTGTTTCTGCCACGGATAACCTCGTTAATAATAAATCAACTTGTGTGGAAAAAATTGCTAACGAATATACTAGGACTGGAATAGTAAAAATTTCTGGACAAGCACGAATTGAAAAAACCATAGAGATTTTAACAAAGATTTTTGAAACAAGAGAGAGCGCGCCTATCTCTATCTTCGCAGTGAGTAGTGGCAAATTAGTCTCTTGGTGGAATAGCGAGCTAGGATACAAATTTCAAGAATTCAATAAAAAATTGATTCAGCAGGGAATCAATATCCAAAGAGTCTTTATCTTAGATAAATTGTCTAGTGAAATCAAAGAAATTATGGAAAGACAAAAGCGCGATGGCATAGATGTACGCTATATCCTCGAAGAAAATGTAGAGAATTTACAATCAAACTCGGAACCTTTTTTAGGCTGGCAATCCTTAGCTTCAACAAATTTCTTGGTCTGTGGTGACGAATTAACAACTAAAATGGTTGTTAACAGTCAAGGAAATGAAGAAGACGGCTCTATATCCTTTGTTCAAGATGATATTCTCGTCAATAAACAACAGTTTGATTTGATCTGGGAAAAAGCTGAGGATAAAGATTTAGTCAATAGTCAGTAAAATGTAAAAAGTCAATAAGCGGGGAAAGTTCAGGTATAACCTCACCTCTTGACAAAAATGGCTCTTCGGTTTGTCTTATGCAATGGAGGGGGGTTATAAGGGATGTAACCCTTATATAGAAAGGCATTTAGCGATTTTTGTCAATTGTTTTTTATCTAGAGCGAACTAATCAATTAAGTCTCTTGCCAGATAAGGATTTAGTCGATTTATGCCCCCCTATCGAACCATAACAAGTAACGAAGAGCCACAAAAATTTACAATTATTCAACGCAATTAATGGTCTATCTATCCCTCTTTCAGGACTCTGGCAAAAGTCTTACAGTCTCTAAACTCTAGCTCTCTTATGGGGTAAGCCTTCAAGCTATCGCTAACTAACAGAAACCCGAAATTTGAGTTTTTATTAGAAAAAAAG
>NZ_JADBVM010000039.1:0-23111 GCF_020244875.1 Microcystis sp. M44BS1 | reverse complement strand
ACTCCCCCACTTCCCCACTTCCCCACTTCCCCACTTCCCCACTTCCCCACTTCCCCACTTCCCCACTTCCCCACTTCCCCACTTCCCCACTTCCCCACTTCCCGCTCTCCTACCTCTGCGCTTTTCTCTACTGTTTGAACAGGATTTGTATTACTTTAAGTTTTATTTTTTTCACTTGTCTATGAGTAATTTTTTTATGATTGCTGGCTTTATTCTATCAGCTTATGCAATCGTTGCCAACGATTCCCTACAAACTTTAGGTACTTTTTTAAGTGCCAATGAAGAACGTCCCTGGTGGATTTTATGGCTGTATTCCAGTATAATCTTAGCCTCGATTTTTATCGCTGGTTGGTACATTAATCAGGGAGATGTGGCTTATAATCGACTAGAAATGATTCCCTTCCCAGAAACTTTTACTTGGATTTATATCGTTCCTCCCCTAGCAATTTTAATTCTCACCACTTGGGGAATACCTGTGAGTACAACCTTTTTGGTTTTAACAGTTTTTGCTCCCCAATCTCTAGATGAAATGTTAATTAAATCCGCTTGGGGTTATGCTATTGCTGTTATAGTGGGGTTAGTAATCTATCGAATTATTTATCAATTAGAAAACTTTTTCCTAGAAACAGTTAATAAAGAACCTCAAAAAATCTGGGTAGTTTTACAGTGGTTATCCACCGGGTTTCTCTGGAGTCAATGGTTAATGCAAGATTTTGCTAATATTTTCGCCTATCTTCCCAGAAAGTTAGCAGCAACATGGTTAGTTTTATCTCTAACAGTTATGCTACTGCTGCAAACCATCATTTTTATTAATCATGGTGGTCAAATCGAGAAAATTGTCACTAGCAAAACTAACGCCCATGATCCGCGTTCTGCAACAATTATTAACTTAATTTATGGCTTAATTTTACTGTTTTTCGTTGGCTATAATCATATTCCCATGAGTACCACTTGGGTATTTTTAGGTTTATTAGGAGGTCGAGAAATTTCTCTGACTTTAACCAGAGAAAACCCTAATTTAGCCGCCACGGGTAAATTGGTTTTAGGGGATGCCTTGAAAGCTTTTATCGGTATGATTGTTAGTGTTGCTATCGCTCTTGCTTTACCTCTAATCGCTCAAAAACTTAACTATCTATAGGAAGTGGGGTGTGGGGTGTGGGGTGTGGGGAGATGTAACTTAAGAATAACAAGATTGGGGAGATAGGCGATCGATTGATGACCCGAAGTGATAAAGTTTTCTATTGCTGATAATCTCGAAATTATCGTTCAACCAGATTAAAGATGCTTCTGTGACTAGACCTTCTTCAAGAGTGACTAGGGAAAAATTGCGAGATTTACCCCTATCAGAGTGGAGAATGCGAGGAACACTAGCAGCATTCAGATAAACAGTTCCCATCTCGGAAGTGACCACGGGATTGCGTAAACGGGAAGTAGTATGACGGAGACGGTGGTGCATATGACCGAAACTGACGAGAGGAACCTGTTTTCCTAATAGCTGTGCTTGTGCGATGGCCGCTGCTAAATCTGGGTCCCCGTGGTCCCCTCCCAAAGGTCGCCAATCGCGACCACAGATAGCTTCCGCTTCCTTTCCCAGTCCAGCCGGACCATTGTGACCTAAAAAAATCAGGTTATTATAGGCAGTATCTTGAATATTAGCGATAATTTTGGCAGTAGATTCGGCAAAACTGCTGATATTATAGCGTTCTTGAAAAAATTCTCCATTTTTCCACTCGGAACCTCCCCAAGTAAAGGGACGACCCCCAACAATCGAAAGCTCTAAACTGGGTAGGTCTAGTTTTGAGTAACCCACATGAGCAACCCCTAATAATTCTAACTGGGCGGTGACACGATCTTCTTTATCGCGATCGTAGGGACATTTTTTTCGTCCCCAGGAGGTGGCACTATACCAAGCGTCGTGATTACCGAGAATAACGGCTTTTGGTAAGGACAAACTAGCAATCCGGCCGACAATTTCTAGGGATTCATTGCCAAAATCGCCGACAAATAGGGCTAAATCCACTTGTAAAGCTTCTAGTGCTAAATTATCTTCTATTTCCCATTGGTCGTGAACGTCACCGATGACGGCGATTTTATAGGTGCGAGGGAAAGAACTTACCATTACCAGTTATCAACTATCATTTACCAATAATGATCATAACTAGGATTGGCTGAAAAAGTACGGGCGAAGCATTCGGTTAGAAAATCTCCGGTTTCAGCGATAGGTTATTGCCCGAATGCTTCGCCCCTACAGGACGCGGGCCGATGAAGACGCAAGGTTTTGAACCACGATTCTCTCAAAATCTTGCATCTGTGGGAGCGAAACAGAACCCTAAAACCCTTACCTCGTCTATATTTCACATTTATTCAGCAAACCCTAACTAGGATTGGTAGTCGAAAACCGTGGGCAAGAAAGAGAGATTTTTTCTCAAATTACCAATGAAAAGGTAAAGATTTAAAACAAAGTTATCCACAGTCATCGGTTTGTTTGTAAATTTAGATACAGAATTATCAGGGTGATCTGTGTATGTCCTTACTACAATCTCGCACTACTGCCGTTGTTACCTGTCCCCAAGCGAATACATGGGTACAACTCAGAATGCTTCCCTCTCCATACAGCTTTGATGAAGCACTACTACTCTGTGAACAGGATCAGGGCCGTTGGGTGGCATGGATTCCCGATTTTGGCGAAATTATCTTGATTGAAGGGCAATTTGAGGCATAAACTAACTCTTGCTCACAATTAAAGCAGATAAACAGCGATCGATCACTTGTTTTAATACAAGCGCCGTCCAATCGATATCGGCTGCGCTGGTGTCCCTTCCCAGGGTTAAACGAATTCCCGCTAATGCTTCTCGATCGCTGTAGCCCATAGCTTTTAAAATTGGACTGGGGGAAAGTTTGCCACTATGACAGGCGGATCCGGAACTAATGCCGATTCCTGCTAAATTAAGCTGACGAACTAGCTGTTTTCCCGTGATGTGACTGTCATCGTCGGGACGGACAATAAAGCTGACGTGGTGGGGTAAACGATAGAATCGGTTCCCTGTGGGCAGCAGATAAGGATAATCGGCTAAGAGGTCAAATAATCGATCTCGCAGGGCTATTAAACGCATTTTTTCGCTAATTAAGTCTTTTTGGGCTAATTCGGCCGCTAAACCAAAAGATGCGATCGCTGGTACGGCTTGGGTTCCCGATCGCAGACCTTTTTCCTGACCACCGCCCCGCAGTAATGGTAAAATATCGACACCCGCTCTGATGTATAAAGCTCCCGATCCTTGCATTCCATAAATTTTATGGCTAGAAAGAGATAATAAATCTACGGGCAGTTTCCGCACATCAATATCGCATCTTGCCGCCACCTGCACCGCATCGGTGTGAAAAAGAACACCCCTTTCTCTGGCAATGCTGCCCAATTCTTCAATCGGTTGTAGGGTTCCCACCTCACTTTGTCCGTAAATAATGGAAATTAAGACCGTATCGCTTTGAATTGCGGCTTTTAGGTCTAAAGGATTAACTCTACCTTGACGATTGACGGGAAGACGAGTAATTTGCCAACCTTGCTGCTCTAATTGTTTACAGGGTTCAGCGATCGCCGAATGTTCCACACTAGAAATAATTATATGACGGGGGCGGTTATACTGTTGAGCAACCCCGATAATCGCTAAATTATCGGCTTCTGTGCCGCCAGAAGTAAAGATAATCTGGTCTGGATTGGCATTAATTAACCCTGCTACCTGTTCTCTGGCCATTTCGATGACTGTCGCCGTATCCTGTCCCCAACTGTGTAAACTGGAGGGATTGCCCCAATGATGCCGCAGAATAGTGGCAACCCGCTCGATCACTTGGGGATGAGTGGGGGTAGTGGCGCTATAGTCAAGATAAATTTGCATTATTTTACAATCTGAGAAATGAGAGTCCAGACAAGCAGCTATTCTCAGTTTAGCGGCTTAAGAGATTAGAAAACGGGTTTCTTTCTTGAAGAAACCCGCTTTCTTCAAGAAAGCGGGTTTCTTGATCACAAAAACAACCGGCATAACCATAGCAGTAATCCTAATCATCACGGTGCGCTCAACACTACCTTAGATGAATTGTTTAAGAAGTTAACACCCCAAAGGGTTGCTTCTCTGACGGGATTTCCCTTCATCCTTGATGCTCTATCTGCACTGAATACAATTTAATTTGGTATTCCAAAGCATAACAGAGATTGTCTCAAGCAGGTCGCATCGCTAATATTTGCGGGGATTTTTCAGTAATCGGTAAACATTAACCGGTAATCAGTGAACGGCAAACTCAAATGCGATAACTGAGTCAAGATGGCTAAAAACCCCCATCGCCCTACCATGCGTTTCAGACAAATTTTTATGCTCTTATTACATGGCTGACAGTATTTGGTAACAATCTATACTATCTTTCCCGTTGAAGACTGTAAATTTAAGTTAATTGCTTCGGTAATAACCCTGAAATAAAGTGATCTTTCTAGCTCAGATGACTAAAAACCGCCCCTATCTATCGACTCCTCAAAACTGTTATGCTTCCGGGAAAAATCTCTTAGACAAAAACTACTGCTAAATCTGTCTAGATGGAGAAGCAAAAGCGATCGAGAGATAAAAATAATTAAAGCCTCCTTACTGAATCAACAGTTACTTTCAAGAAATCTTCTCGGTTATAACCGCACAGTCAGTTGGGGGAAGTAATGAGAATTTTTCACCGTTTCATCACCTTTGTTTAGTTTCTAATCACGATTTTTTAGTCCATGAGTAAACTTTCCAGACGTAGATTTATCTTCACTGCCGGGGCAACTGCCGTAGGAACAGCAATTCTCCACGGTTGCACTACTCCCAATAATACCGCAACCAGTCCCTCCCCGGCCGGCAGTCCTGCCGCTTCCCCTGTTGCCAGTGGAGAAACTCCCGAAGTCACCACCGCTAAACTAGGTTTTATTGCCCTCACCGACGCTGCCCCCTTAATTATCGCCAAAGAAAAAGGTTTATTCGCTAAACACGGGATGCCCGATGTGCAAGTAATGAAACAAGCCTCTTGGGCTGCAACCCGGGATAACCTCGAATTAGGTTCGGCGGGTAACGGTATCGATGGGGCGCATATTTTATCCCCCATGCCCTACCTAATGACCTTGGGCAAAATCACCAAACAGCCCGTACCAATGTATATTCTGGCGCGTTTGAATACCAATGGTCAAGCGATTTCTGTGGCTAACGAATACATGGATCTAAAGGTTGCCCTCGATAGCGGTGTACTGAAAGAATCCTTCGCTAAAGCTAAATCTGCGGGCAAAGAAGTTAAAGCCGCCGTCACTTTCCCCGGTGGTACTCACGATCTCTGGATGCGCTATTGGTTAGCCGCCGGTGGCATCGATCCGAATAAAGACCTATCCCTAATTGTCGTGCCACCAGCACAAATGGTGGCTAACATGAAAGTCGGCACTATGCAAGCTTTCTGTGTGGGGGAACCTTGGAACGCCCAATTGGTTAACAAAAAACTCGGTTATTCGGCCCTGATTACCGGGGAACTTTGGAAAGATCACCCCGAAAAAGCCCTAACTATGCGCGCCGATTGGGTGGATAAAAATCCCAAAGCGGCAAAAGCTTTAACTATGGCTGTTCTGGAGGCGCAACAATGGTGCAATGATCCCGCTAATGTTAAGGAAATGTGCGAGATTATTTCAGGACGGGAATGGCTGAAAATTGACCCCGCCGATATCTTGGGAAGAATGCAGGGTAATATCGATTTCGGTGATGGTCGCAAAATCGAAAATAGCCCCGTAGCCATGAAATTCTGGGCTGATAACGCTTCCTATCCCTACAAGAGTCATGATACTTGGTTTGTGACTGAAGACATCCGTTGGGGCTATATTCCCGCCGATACGGACATCAAAGCTTTAGTCGATAAAGTTAACCGGGAAGATATCTGGAGAGAAGCCGCCACAGCCCTCAATGTTCCGGCTGATCAAATTCCCACCTCTACCTCTCGCGGTGTGGAAACTTTCTTTGATGGCGTGAAATTTGATCCCGAAAATCCCACCGCTTACCTGAAATCTCTCAAGATTACAAAGGTTTAAATCAGTGATCAGTGATCAGTTAAAGATGATTCTCTGCTAGCTGATAACTTAACCACTGATAACTTAACCACTGATAACTGATAACTGATAACTGATAACTGATTATGGCTGTTTCTATTTCTCGTCGTTCTCAAGGTCAAAAATGGGTAAAAGACCTGCAAAAAAAATTAACCAAACTAGCAACTTCGGCGATTGCTTTATTAATTTTCCTTCTCCTGTGGCAAATTCTCTGTTTTAGTCCCGATGCTCCCCTTCCTAGCCCCACTAAAGTGGTTAGCGAGACCTGGGAATTAATTATTAATCCCTTCTTCAATAATGGTGGCACGGATGTGGGGTTATTCTGGCAAATTTTTGCTAGTTTACAACGGGTGGCCGTCGGGTTTACCCTTGCCGCTATTGTTGGCATCGCTGCGGGTATTTTAATCGGTAGCAACGCCCTAATTTATGATGCGATCGATCCGATTTTCCAAATCCTGCGTACTGTTCCCCCCCTAGCTTGGCTACCCATCTCCCTAGCGGCTTTTCGCAATAACGAACCTAGTGCGATATTTGTAATTTTTATTACAGCAATTTGGCCAATTATTATTAATACAGCCGTGGGAGTACAACAGGTTCCCCAAGACTATAAAAACGTCTCTAGAGTGCTGAAGTTATCAAAAGTTGAATACTTTTTCAACATTCTTTTTCCCGCTACTGTTCCCTACGTTTTCACCGGATTAAGAATCGGTATCGGTTTATCTTGGTTGGCAATTGTAGCGGCAGAAATGCTGATCGGTGGCGTGGGAATTGGCTTCTTTATCTGGGATGCTTGGAATAGTTCCATGATCAGTGAAATTATCCTCGCCCTGATTTATGTGGGTATTGTTGGTTTCCTACTCGATCGCCTCATGGCCTACATCGCTAAATTAGTTGTACCCGAAGAAAATAAATAGGGTTTGCGGCAAAAAGTTTTTCGGTGGGGGCAGGGTGTGGGGAGCTTTTTAAGTAAACAGTAAACAGTAAACTAAAAACTCACATCTGATAACTGATAACTGATAACTGATAAGTAGGTGGGTGGAATTAAATATAAGATGAACGTAGGTTGGGTTGAAGTATGAAACCCAACGCCCGATTATGTTACGCTACCGCTAACCCATCCTACAAATAATTGTGCCTCCCTACTTAACTGATAACTGATAACCGATAACTGATAACCGATAACTGATAACTGATAACTGAAAATGTCTGCATTTATTGAAGTCGATCACATTGATAAGGTTTTCCCTCTGCCCGATGGCCGTCAATATATCGCCCTAAAAAATATCGATCTCAGCGTTACTAAAGGGGAATTTATCTCTTTAATCGGTCATTCCGGTTGCGGGAAATCCACCCTCTTAAATATGGTCGCTGGACTCGATCGCCCGACGGTGGGAGGGGTAATTTTAGAGGGAAAAGAAATTAAAGGTCCCGGTCCCGATCGCATGGTGGTCTTCCAGAATTATTCGCTGTTGCCCTGGTTAACCGTCCGGGAAAATATCGCCCTAGGAGTTAATCGCGTGCTGCGTCATCTGCCGGCTGCTGAACGCAAAAGTGTCATCGAACATAGTATCGATATGGTACACCTGCGCCATGCGGCCAACAAACGACCGGGAGAATTATCGGGAGGCATGAAACAACGGGTAGCGATCGCCCGCGCTTTAGCCCTACGGCCAAAAGTCCTGCTACTCGATGAACCCTTTGGGGCGCTGGATGCGTTAACCAGAGGCAATTTACAGGAACGTTTGATGGAAATCGTCGAAGAAAGCCACGTTACCTGTATCATGGTCACGCACGATGTGGATGAGGCGCTATTACTATCCGATCGAGTGGTGATGTTAACCACCGGTCCGGAGGCCCATATCGGTCAGATTCTCGATGTTCCCATTCCCCGGCCCCGACATCGTTTGGAAGTAGTTAATCACCCCAGTTACTACGCCCTCCGTAACGAGATCGTTTATTTCCTCAACCAACAGAAGCGATCGAAGAAAGTCGGTCAACCCACCGAACCGGTGACAGTGATTGGTCAAGCTACCAGACTGAAAACCAATCCCACCATCGGTTTTATCCCCCTCACCGATTGCGCCCCGATTATTATTGCCAAAGAGAAAGGTTTCTTCGCCGAGGAAGGATTAGAGGATGTTATCCTGCAACGAGAACCCAACTGGAAAGCACTCGCCCAAGGAGTGGCCACCGGTCGTCTCGATGCGGCCCAGATGGTGGCGGGAATGCCCCTCAGCATGACCATTGGCGCTGGCAATAAGCCCTCTGTCCCCGTCATTAGCGCTTTGGTACTCAGTCGCAACGGTAACGCCATCACCCTCAGCAATAAATACAGGGAATTGGGGGTAGAAAAACTGGAGGACTTAAAGGATGCCCTCCAGCAAAGTCCCGATAAAATCGCCACTTTCGGCATGGTTCACCCCGCCTCCATGCACAATCTGCTGTTACGCTACTGGTTAGCTAGTGGCGGCATCGATCCCGATAGTGATGTCAATTTAGCCGTAATTCCGCCGCCTCAGATGGTTTCCCTGCTAAAAGCGGGTAAGATCGACGGTTATTGTGTGGGGGAACCCTGGAACTCCTACGCCGTTCACGAAAAATTAGGCTACGTTATCGCTACCGATCTTGATATTTGGCCCGGACACCAGGAAAAAGTCCTCGGTGTCAAGGAAACTTGGGCGGCGAAACATCCTGAAACCCACATCGCCATGGTGAAAGCTTTAATTAAAGCCTGCGAATACTGCGATGATCAGCGTAATCGAGAAGAAATCGTTAATATTCTCAGTCAGTCCCAGTATGTGGGTGTGGATAGGGCAATTATTCGGCCCGGTTTCCTCGATGGTTATGATCGCGGTTTAGGAACTGCCCCCGAACCCCTATTCCGATTTAATCAGTTTTACGTCGATCAAGCTAACTGTCCAGGCCGGAGTGAGGCCCTATGGACCCTAACTCAGCTTGCTCGTTGGGGTTACGCGCCTTTCCCCCGCAACTGGGTAGAAGTGATTGAACGCGTCCGTCGTCCTGATCTGTTTGGTGAAGCTTGCCGGTCCCTGGGCCTTCCCGATTTGGAACCCAATCGCCACAGTTTTGCCCTCTTTGATCGTCTTATTTTCAATCCCGACGATCCGATCGGCTATCTGGAACGTTTTTCGATCCGTCGCGATTATCGCGTCTCGGAAGTTCTCCTCGATGATCCCGTCGCTAATTAATGGTTGTGGTGGGCAAAGCCCACCTTAAAATAAATCTAGGACGAATATGCAAACTTTTACCGATAAGACCGTGAATTCCAGCACCACCACCCAGCCTTTTTTATTAGTTAGTAATGTTGCCAAAGAATACCCCGACCCCTCCCCCGAAGGGGTTTACACCGTTTTAGACGGTGTGGAGCTGCAAGTCAATGAGGGGGAATTTGTCTGCATTATCGGTCACTCCGGCTGCGGTAAATCGACCCTTTTAAATATGGTGGCGGGGTTTTCTTCTCCTAGTCGTGGGCAAGTGCTGCTACAGGATAAAGAGGTTAAAGAACCGGGACCGGACCGGATGATGGTATTCCAAAATTATTCGCTTTTGCCCTGGAAAACTGCCTTTGAGAACGTTTATATCGGGGTTAATTCGGTTTATCCCCAAAAATCTCACGCTGAGAAGGTGAAGATTGTGGAAGAAAATCTATCCTTAGTGGGATTGACAGAAGCAGCCCAGAAAAAACCCCCCCAATTATCGGGAGGTATGAAACAACGGGTTGCGATCGCCCGCGCCCTGGCCATTCGTCCCCAAGTCCTCATCCTCGATGAACCTTTTGGGGCCTTAGATGCGATCACTAAAGAGGAATTACAGGAAGAATTGCTGAAAATCTGGCAAGAACACCAGTTAACCGTGTTGATGATTACCCACGATATCGATGAGGCTTTGTTCTTGTGCGATCGCTTGGTGATGATGACCAACGGCCCGAGCGCTAAAATCGGTGAGGTGTTAAAGATGCCTTTTGCTCGTCCCCGGGTTCGTTCCCAAATTACCGAGGATCCCCGTTACTACGAACTCCGCAATGAAGCTCTCGATTTCCTCTACAATCGTTTTGCCCATTCGGAGGATCCCAACGAGGATGCCCCCGAACAACCCCGCACAGAAAATCTCGTGGGTAAAATTGTTACTACTATTGGTGGCATAGCTTTACTCGCTTTTGTCGGTTTTAGTCTAATACAAATGTTCACTAGCAAGACTCCCAATACTGCTAATCCGGCCACCATAGAGGCCCCCAGATAAGTAACAGTTATCAGTTATCAGTTATCAGTTATCAGTTATCAGTTATCAGTTATCAGATGAACGTAGGTTGGGTTGAAGCATGAAACCCAACGCCCGCCTAGTTTACGCTACCGCTAACCCATCCTACAAATAATTGTGCATCCCTACTTAGTTGAGACTCCGAGACTCCGAGACAGTTATCAGTTATCAATGATTAAGATGTTCAAAGACCGATTTATCACCGATATCGTTGGGGAGAGGTTGGCTTAACTTTCTCAGAGCAAAGATAACGAATAAAGTTGCCCAGAGAATTAATAGCCCCTTCTCCCAATTTAAGGGCAATATCCCCAAAAGATGACCGAGTAAAAGGGTGGGAACTAGAGGGGTTAAAAACTTGGTTTCTAGACGATTAAAACAAAAAGCTTCTTTGAAATAAATCCCCGTGAGACTGGCAAAAATAAAGCCCACACCAAATAAACTCACCGGGTGGTTATAGACAAATTCTAGGGGAGAAAGCTGATAATAGAGGCTGAAAATTAGGGAAGTAATCGCCCCGATTAGCCAAAAAACTTGCAGGAGACGATGAAGGGGAATTAAATAAATATGGATAGTCAGTAAACTGATGCCTAACCCCAGACAAAAACCAATGTATAAAAGGTTAGTCAGGGGCAATAATTGCGGTCGGGTGAGAACTATAATTGTAGCGACAGCGAAACTAAAAGCCGCTAAATTTAAACCCAGACGGTAGAGACGCACACCTAGGCGATCGCTATCCGTAATCGTAAACTCTCCGAATTGACCTTGATAAACTCGATCGACAGCAGGGGAAGTCATAATGCTCTAAAGAAAAAGGGAAGCTTAGAAAAGATTGACTACAAATAATCTTAAGCTTGAATTATGCCCGTATCCTCACTTCTCCCCTCTCTCGGCTGACTAATTGCGAGTTTAGTAGTCAATAAAGCTAAAAATTATGATTAATTGGGATAAAAAAATATATATGTTATTTTACTACGTCTTTCTTGTTTTAACTTCTGATTCCTTGTCATTTCAGTAATTCTCTTTGGTGCCAGAGACTTTTATGAACTCAACTAGCGAAATTTTGATCGTGGGCGGTGGTATCATCGGATTAGCGATCGCCGTCGATTTGCAATTGCGGGGGGCAAAAGTTACCCTCCTAGTTCGAGATATAGCTCAGGCCGCTAGTCGTGCGGCTGCGGGAATGTTAGCCCCCCATGCGGAAGGGATTCCCCCGGGTCCGTTTCTCGATCTTTGTTTACAATCGCGCTGGTTATATCCAGAATGGAGCCGCAAAATCGAGGATTTAACGGGTATAAACAGCGGTTACTATCCCTGTGGTATTCTTGCTCCCGTTTACGAGCTAGATCAGCCCATTGATGCCAATACAGCTAATAAAATTTGGTTAGACAGCAATGCAGTTCACCTCTACCAACCCGGACTAGGTAAAGATGTGGTCGGTGGTTGGTGGTATCCCGACGATGGACAAGTGGACAATCGGCAGCTAGTGACTGCCCTGCAACAAGCGGCCGAAAATTTAGGGGTAGAAATTCGCCAAGGCATAGAAGTCCACGCCCTACAACAAAAGCAGGGAAAAGTCAAGAGTATTTATACCTCAATTGGGGAATTAGAAGCAAAAATTTACATTTTAGCGGCGGGATCCTGGGCCAGTCAACTTTTACCCCTCCCCATCCATCCCGTCAAAGGTCAAATGGCCTCGGTAAAAATGCCCCCTAACCAGACCTTAACTAGGGTTTTATTCGGTCCGCAAACCTATCTGGTTCCCCGTCGCAATGGTCGTTTAATTATCGGGGCCACTTCTGAAAAAGTCGCCTGGCAAACGGGTAATACACCCCAAGGACTACAAACCCTTTTTGCGCGTGCTACCCGTCTCTATCCCCCTTTAGCTGACTGGGAAATCGAGGAGATGTGGTGGGGATTCCGTCCGGGTACACCAGATGAATTACCTATTTTAGGCCGCAGTAGCTGTGATAACCTGATTTTAGCCACCGGTCACTATCGCAATGGCATTTTACTCGCTCCTGTCACTGCTTCCTTGATTGCTGACCTAGTGATTAATGACAAAGTTAATCCCATTTTGACCCATTTTAGCTGCGATCGCTTTAATCAACCATCCCCCGTTACTGTTCCACCTATGTCCTTAACTATCCTTGAGAATAAACCCCAAGCGCTTTTATCGCCCCAGAATGATCGCCTCACCATTGCCGGGAAAACCTTTCACTCCCGCTTGATGACTGGGACTGGCAAATATGCCAATCTGACGACTATGCAGGAAAGTATTAGTGCCAGTGAATGTCAGATTGTCACAGTTGCCGTTAGACGAGTACAAACGAACGCACCCGGTCATGAGGGATTAGCAGAGGCGATTGATTGGTCGAAAATCTGGATGTTACCCAACACTGCTGGTTGTCAAACGGCCGAAGAAGCGATTCGGGTGGCCCGTTTAGGGCGAGAAATGGCCAAATTATTGGGACAGGAAGACAATAACTTTATTAAACTCGAAGTTATTCCCGATCCTAAATATTTATTACCCGATCCGATCGGAACTTTGCAAGCGGCCGAACAATTAGTTAAAGAAGGTTTTGCCGTACTGCCCTATATTAACGCCGATCCTCTCTTAGCCAAACGTTTAGAGGAAGCTGGCTGCGCCACGGTTATGCCCCTAGGATCGCCGATTGGGTCGGGACAGGGGCTAAAAAATGAGGCAAATATCGCGATTATCATCGAATCAGCCCAAATTCCCGTGGTGGTCGATGCCGGGATCGGTACACCCTCAGAAGCGGCCCGGGCCATGGAAATGGGGGCCGATGCTTTATTAATTAACAGTGCGATCGCTATGGCGGTCAATCCGGCTATGATGGCCCAAGCCATGGCAATGGCGGCAAAAGCGGGACGTTTAGCCTATTTAGCGGGAAGAATGCCGATTAAGTCCTATGCTAGTCCTAGTTCCCCCCTGACGGGAACGATCGCCTAACCCAGTGATCTTAAGCTAGGAATGGGCTGTTTTCAGCGATCGTGGGCGAGGCCAGAAAAATTGACTAGAATAAAAGAGGCGGGATCATGATCGAGAGTCTGCCGGGCAATTACCGTCATGGCCGCCAATCCTGAGACTACATTTTTTGATCACCGAGGTATATTGGCGATGATCACTAAAAATTCTTTATTGTCAGGTTTGTTTCTGGGTCTGGGTTGGGTTTGCGTTAGCGGCAACCTAGTCGTGGCCCAATTGCCTATCAGTGAGCGTTGTTTAGCGGGGTATGAGTCCTGCGCTTACCAAAATTATCATCAGTACAATCACCAATGGAATTTTCGTACCAGTCCCCAAATCGAGCAGCGCCGACTGAACACGATCGAAAATCAATGCGGTAGCATTAATTCCTCTCGTTGTAATAATCTGCGTCCGCAGGTGCAAGAGCTACAGGAAACTCCCACCCTGCAGCAATTGCGGGAACAACAGATTAGAATTATCCAAACTCGTTAAAATAGGGGAGATTTGGCTATCTCCCCCCACACCACACCTCGATAAATCCCACAATTAACGCACTTCAAACAAACGATTATCCGGTAAATTACTAATCGCTCGCTGGAGACTATTCAAGGATCTATTGTAATCGACGATCGCCTGTAGATAACGGCTTCTGGCATCGGTTAAATCCCGTTGGGAGTTGATCACATCCGTTTGGGTTCCCACACCCGCCTGAAAGCGTAAACGGGCTAATCGAAGACTTTCCGTGGCCGATTCAATGCTTTTTTGCGAAGTTTTAATGTTTTCTTGGTTAGAAATCAAACTATAGTAGGATTCCTCCACCTGAAGGCGAATTTCATTGCGACGGAGGGAGAATTCCGTATCGGCGCGATCGATGTTTCTTTCCGCTTGACGGGCGCGAGCAAAAGCACGACCACCATCAAAGAAAGTCCAACGAATCCGGCCGCCGACGCTAAAACCATCGCCAAAACCGGCATCATCACTGAGATCGTTAAGAACATTATACTCGCCCAAAAGGTCCACTTGGGGAATCACCGCCGAAATGGCGATCGAGCGGTCTTCTGCGCTAATTTCCCGTTGTAAGAGTTGTTGTTCTAATTCCGCGCGATTTTTATAGGCCAAAACGATACTATCATCAAGACTTAAGCCCCAAGTTCCCGCCTCGCGAATCTCATCGGCAGCGGTTAACTCGATGTGCTGACCGACACTCAATATCTGTGCCAGTCGCCGTCGGGAAATACGCTGGGTAGAAATCGCCCGGGTTAAGTCTTGGTTAGCGTTAGCGAGGTCAACTTCCGCCTGTAGGACAGCAAATCGGGTTCCTAGTCCCGCTTGCTCCAATAATTGTGCATCCCGTAAACTTTGACTAGCATCTTCGATCGCAGCTTGGGCGATCGCTACCTGAGCATCACCCCTCTGCAATTCATAATAGGCATCGGTGGCATCAAAACGAGTTTGTTCCGAGACCCGTTCCACCTCTAATTCCCGTTGCCGGATCACTTTTTGGGCCCTTTTGATCTGGGCTGTCCGTTCACCCCCTGTATAAACCCCATAGACGATGCTAACACTACCCTGAAGGTTGGTACTATCTTCAGGTGTAGTGGCTGGGATTCCCTGTTGACGAGCCAACTCATTCTGTCTTTGGGCAACTGCCGATTGATCTTGAGTGAGACTGGTTTCCGCCGAGGCCGTGGGTAATAAGGCCGCCTGTTGTTCCTTTAATTGGGCGCGAGCGATTTCTAAATCGACCCGGGCTGTCTGTAAGGTCTGATTATTTTTTAAAGCTAATTCGATCGCTTGATTTAAGGTGATCGGTTGTACTACCCTAATTCCCACCTCATCTGGTTTGGTGGGAAAAATTAGGGGATTGCCACTAGGATTAAGATAATTAGGGGCTTTGGGATCCGCTTCCGTGGTTGCCGGTGCCGCCGATGGACCGGGTAATTGAGAAACTGGATTGGCAGTAGGTCGGGGTTTCTTCAATAAATCGGCAGCGGACTGAGTTTGTGCCTTAACCGAGGATTCAGCCAAGAAAATCAACCCAAGCACCGCACTCACGGTAATACCATAACGCAAGAGCAACATGAGTATCTCGAAAGTAAACAGTAAACGATAAGAAGTAAACAAGCTCACACCACTATGTTGGCCGATTACTAATTACCGATAGTAACACGGGAGCATGAAAGCCACCGTCTTTTAAGCACCGGCTACAATCAGATTCGATTGATTTGGAACGAGACATCAAAACGGCATTAGATTTAGCCCAATACTGATAGGAGGTTCTCTATGGCTACAATTCAGACTTATCCTTGGGATGCAGCAGATCATTTGAAAACAAAAGAAGATATCGCTGCTTATCTGGAAGCTGCCCTCGAAGAGGGCGATCCTAGCTTAGTAGTGGCAGCATTAGGCGATATTACTCGTGAGACGGGTTTGGGACGGGAGAGTCTTTACCTAAAAATCCCCCATCACTAAGCCTACTCCCTCCCGACGCGGATCGCCCGTAGCGGTTAACTCCCCCCAATCATTCACTGCCACGCCATGCACACCCCCAAAAAACATATTTTGTTCTTGCCACCGGGATACTTGAGTATTTGCGGGTAAAACCAGATTTTCGAGCAGATTTTCCCGATCTTCTAGGGGTTCAATCCCTAATTGTTGATTTTCCCAATGTATGCGCGAGGCAGCGATCGCATCGGGTAGAGATTGCCGAAAATCGATTAAATTGCTAATAACCTGTAAAATAGCGGTGCGAATGCGATTGGAACCCCCAGAACCGAGAACAAATCGCGGCTTTCCTTCCTCTAAAATCATCGTCGGCGACATCATTGAGGATAAACGACGATCAACGGGCCAATTGTGAAAACCAAAGGGATTTAAGTCCGCTTCTCCGATCATATTATTGAGCATAATTCCCGTCCCCGGCACGGTATAAGCTGATCCTTCGCCGTTGGAAAAGGTGGCACTGGCGGCATTACCTTCCCCATCGATAACGCTAATATGGGTGGTACTGCCCCATTTATTGGGATATTTGCCTAAAAATTCTGGTGAGAGGAACTTATCTTCGATTCCCTCCTGATGGATAAAATTATCGTAGCCTTGGGCCCGCGCTTGATTGGTTAAGGCCATCACTTCGGTTAAAATTTGCAGATGTTTGGCTCCTAGAGGCTCTAAAGCCGATAAATTGACTGTTTCTAGTAATTTTAGGGCAAAAGCCAGGAGAATTCCTCCAGAACTAGGAGGCGGATTAGTCAGGATTTCGTAACCTCGATATTGGGTTTTTAGGGGTTTTCTCTCAAGGACTTGGTAATGACTTAAATCCTCTAGGGTAAGATAACCGCCCTCCTGCATATCCTTGGCAATTTGGTGGGCGATTTCTCCCTCATAAAAGTCTTTTACGCCTTTTTTGCTTAATTCCTCTAAGGTGTTGGCAAAATCCCTCATCACACAGCGATCGCCAGCTTGGAGGAGTTTTCCTTGGGGAGCATAGACTTTTAAACCCTCTCTATCTTTGAGCAGGATCGAAGATAGTAAACCCAGGCAAAAGCCGTTATATTGGCTCAAAATGTAGCCTTGTCGAGCATATTCGATCGCTGGCTCCGCTACCACGGCAAAGGGCA
Source organism: Microcystis sp. M44BS1 (assembly GCF_020244875.1). Classification (NCBI taxonomy): domain Bacteria; kingdom Bacillati; phylum Cyanobacteriota; class Cyanophyceae; order Chroococcales; family Microcystaceae; genus Microcystis; species Microcystis sp. M44BS1. The sequence continues at coordinate 6,136 of NZ_JADBVM010000039.1, read as the reverse complement.
GTTTTCCCAGTTTTTTCTGCACTGTTTCCAATCCCCGTAACGCCCCGGTCGTAGCGATCGCACCTCGGCCAATGTGAAAATCTTGACTAGCACCACCAAAATTGATCGCCACTGGGTAAAAGTCGATATTTGTCAAGGGTTTTTTATATTTTGGAGTTTGACAAAAAAAATCAAAAAGGGTATTGACTTTTTCTTTGGTATGTGCTAGTAAAAAACCGCCGCCCCCCGCCGAAGCGAGGGTGAATTCGACCACGAAAGCCGCTAAAATCGAGCCAACTATCCCATCGAAGGCATTTCCGCCCATTTCTAAGATTAATTGTCCAGCTTCGGCAGTTTTTGGATGTCCTGCGCCAATAGCGCCCTTGCTTTTGCGAGTCACTTTGATTCAGTTATCAGTTATCAGTTATCAGTTATCAGTTATCAGTTATCAGTTATCAGTTATCAGTGGGGAAGTGGGGAAGTGGGGAAGTGGGGAAGTGGGGAAGTGGGGAAGTGGGGAAGTGGGGAAGTGGGGAAGTGGGGAAGTGGGGAGAAGGGAGAATAAATAAAAATAATCTCCTGACTCCTGACTACTGACTCCTGAATAGGGCTATTTTTTTAATTGCTTAACCGCTTGATAGATTTCGGGTAAACGCTTGTAAGCAGCTGCTACCTTGAGAAATAACTTATGCGGCATAGCGGGAGAGCCAGAAACCACTTCTCCTGCTCCGATATCGTTGTGAATGCCAGTTTGGGCTGTTGCGATCGCACCATCCCCGATCACGGCTTGATTGGCAATGCCCACCTGTCCTGCTAAAATAACGCGATTGCCCAATTTTACGCCTCCTGCCATGCCCACCTGTCCTGCTAGGGCGCAAGCTTGGCCAATTTGGCAATTATGGGCAATATGGACGAGATTATCGATCTTAGTCTGGCTACCGATGCGGGTTTCTCCCACTGCCGGACGATCCACGGCACTATTACAGCCAATTTCTACGCCATCTTCTAAGACCACGATACCCGATTGTTCCATCTTAAACCAGCCTTCGGGAACCGGCACAAAACCGAAGCCCTCGGCACCAATAACAGCGCCACTGTGGATAACGCAATCATTGCCGATTTCTACCCGTTCATGGATAGTACAGTTAGCGTGGAGAATTGTGCGATCACCAATATGCACCCCGGGGTAAATAACGGCGTTAGGATGAATGCACACCCCATCACCGAGGGTGACATTCGCTTCCACCACAGCATGGGCTCCGATGGCGACTTTATGGCCGATTTTAGCCGATGGATGCACCACGGCGGTGGCGTGAATGTAGGGTTGGGGCTGAAAGGGTTGATAGAATAATTTGATGGCGTGGGCGAATAAAAGTCGGGGATTGGCACTAGCTAACCAAGGGATGCCGCGTTCGTCGGCCTGTTGTTGTAAATTGGCATCCAGGGGCAGAATTAGGGCAGTAGCCTCAGTTTTGGCGACAAAGGCAGCAAATTTTCCCCCTTCGATATAGCTAATCGTATCGACTAGGGCGGTTTCGATGGGAGTTATGGCTTTAATTTCGGGATTTCTGTCGGGATAGGCAGTTAAACTGTGAGCAGAGACTAAAGGGCTTAATTTTTGGGCAATTTCACTAAATTTCATAAATATATATTGCGATCGAGATAGGGCTTATCCTAGGATAGTTTAAAACTATACTGATAATCTTGTCGTTATTATAGTCAAAAAAGTTGCCAGTTTTTTAGGGAATAATCCCTGTTTTCCATTTCAACAAAGCCGATCTCGATCTAGAGCGGTTTTGGAGATAAGTTGGCTCTCTCCAAAACTGATTTAGTTTAGTTTTTATTCCTCGATCGAGTTAATAAAATTGACCCGAACAGTATTAAGGCGATCAAAGTTGATGGTTCGGGAACTGTTTGAAAATCTAGGTTGAAAATTCCTGACTCTCCCCAAGAAAGACTAAGATCTACCAGCTTAAAACTGGCTGAATATTTTCCCAGTCGAGAGGCAAGAAACTTCGGTAAAAAGGAGAAGTTATCACCAGTACCGATCGCATAGATATCTCCAGCATTAGCTAAAATTGTCTCTCCTAAAGAGTTAGCTACTGTTAATCCATCACTAATCTCTAACAGTTGTAAGGATAGGTTGGCATTACCTAACGACCGATTCCACCGTCCCCCAGAACTGTTAAAAAGAGCTTGTTCTGCCAAGTCAGAGGAATTATTAATAGTTGCCACTGATTGCATCAGTAGATTGCTATATTCCTCCCCAGTGGCAGCACTAACAAAACTATTCTGAAAAATTCCTTTTCCTGCAATTAAGGAGAGAGGAGGCAATCCTGTAGAAGTCTCAGGAATGCGATTATTGCTGTTAGTGGGATTAACTACCGGATTACTAGACGATCCAGAATAACTGTAAGTGCCGATACCGTGAAAATGAGGGTTTCCCTCTCGGTGAGCAACCAGAAGAGTTAACCGGTTATAGTTAGGATTGGCTAATCCCTCATAGATGCCCCGAGTTAAGGTGATTTGATTATCCACCCCGATATAAAATTCGGGCAAACTCTGACCAATGGCAGGCTCTTCAGCTTTAGCCACCGTTACCAGGGCAAAAGAAAGCGATAAAATGAAGCTAACGGCGATAAATGGAGATGTAGGGCTTTTTTCGCGGATTTTCTTCCCAGCACAAACTAATCCTACCCTAGAGACCTGTAGAACCATGATTTCTCTCGTTAATTAGAATGATAATCATTATCACTTTAGCAAAAAACCCTTGTTCCGATTCACTTTTGCCAATAAAGTTAATTTAAGTTAACGTGAACAATACTGTCGGAATAACTTGCCCGTGCCAACAGGCAACGGTGGAACAGCAGCAGGTTCTCTGGGGATGAGGCCAAATCCCGTCAAAGTTTATCTTGATCGGAAAAGATCAACAAGGCTGTGTTAGGTTTTGCAGTGGGGAATCTGGGTTAAAATAGACCGAGAAAGTTAACAAAAAAATTGTCTCGCTCAAGTGGGCGAAAATCAGCTTATGACCCTTGCGGTGGCGATCAAAAACTTAAAAAAATCCTACGGTCAGACAGCAGCGGTTAAAGATATATCCTTTACCGTGGCAGCGGCAGAAATCTTCGGTTTACTAGGTCCCAATGGTGCGGGGAAAACCACCACGATTCGCTGTCTTTGCACCCTTGCTAAACCCGATGGCGGCAAAATCGAGGTGGGGGGTGTCGATGCCCTGAATAACCCCAAATCCGCCCGTAAACGCCTGGGTTACGTTGCCCAAGAAGTCGCCCTCGATAAAATGCTCACGGGCCGGGAACTGTTGCAACTACAAGCGGCTCTCTATCACATTCCCGCTCAAAAGTCAAGAGATCGAATTAAAGAATTAATAAATCTTTTAGGATTAGAGGAATACGCCGATAAAAAAACGGGGACCTATTCCGGCGGCATCAAAAAACGGCTGGATTTAGCGGCGGGATTACTGCATCAGCCGGAAGTTTTGGTACTGGATGAACCGACTGTGGGACTCGATATCGAAAGTCGTTTGATTGTCTGGGATTTTCTGCGACAATTGCGGGCAGCTGGAACCAGTGTATTAATTACCAGCCATTATCTCGAAGAAATCGACGCTTTGGCCGATAACTTGGCAATTATCGACAATGGTATCGTCATCGCTCGCGGTACCCCCTCACAACTGAAGGAGCAACTGGGCGGCGATCGCATTACCCTAAAAGTGCGGGAATTTTCCCCAGAGGAAGAAGCTTTCCAAGCGAAAGAATTATTATCCCGTCTGCCTTTTGTCGAGGAAGTAATCGTTAATACCGCCCAGGGTAACTCCCTGAATCTTATCGTCACGGCCAATAGCAATCCTTTAAGCAAAATTGAACAAACCCTAGCCGAATCAGGATTACCCGTGTTTAGCATGGCCCAATCCCGTCCTAGTCTCGATGATGTCTATCTGGCGGCCACCGGACGCACCCTGATGGATGCGGAAATTGCCGCCGCCAGCAGTCGCGACCTCAAGGCGGAGAAAAAACAAGCGATGAAGGAATCCTAGTCCGGCGAGAAAGGCTGTAATATTGCCCAATTGCCCGGTTAAATCATCTATCTCAATGGAGCGATCGATTATATATCAATCATTATGAAAGATAAACGGGTATTGCTGACCGGCGGTACGGGAGGACTGGGTTTAGGAGTCACTCCGGCGGTTTTACACCATGGCGGTCATCTAACCATGACCTATCGGGAGGAAAGGGAGGTAGGTCGTCTGAAATCTCGGCTGAGTGCGGCGGAATTTGAGCGTATTCGCTTTGTCAGGGTGGATTTAACCCAAGAAACTGCCGTGGCTAGATTAATTGATGATCTCGGTCGGGTCGATGTCTTAATTCATCTAGTCGGGGGTTTTACCATGGGGGCGACGGAGGAGTTTAGCTATGAAGATTGGCTAAAAATGTTCGATTTAAACCTCCATAGCACTTTTTTACTGTGTAAACACTGTTTACGCTCGATGAAACTTCATAATTATGGTCGTATCGTCACTATCGGTTCTCGTGGTGCCGTACAACCGGGGGCAAATTTGGCCGCCTATTGTGCCTCGAAAGCGGCGGTAGTGGCTTTAACCCAAGCGATCGCAGAAGAAACCAAACAGACTAATATTACCGCTAACGTGGTTTTGCCCAGCATTATCGACACTCCGGGCAACCGGGAAGCGATGGGAGAGGCAAATGCCAAGGACTGGGTAAGTCCCCAATCTCTAGCCGAGGTGATCTGTTTTCTGGCAGGGGAAGGGGCGAAAGACTTGCGCGGGGCGGCAATTCCCGTCTATGGTTCCCTGTGAGTGGTTTTTTGTCTTCGGGCTGATACACTGATAACGGCGCTCGCTCTTGCTAAAAATTGGGGTTAATTTATGCTTATTCCGATTCTTATCAGTCTTACTATCTTACTTTTATCCTATCTGCTCGGTTCGATTCCCACGGGTTATTTAATCGGTAAATACAGCAAAGGTATCGATATTCGTGACTATGGTTCCGGTTCCACTGGGGCCACCAATGTGTTGAGAACTCTGGGAAAAACTGCCGGGGCGACGGTGTTATTAATTGATATGTTAAAGGGAATGGTGGCGGTGGCCCTGGTACGAGGACTATATTTTATTGATGTCAATCCTCTCCCAGAAAGTTGGTATTATTGGTTAATTATCGGGGCAGCATTGGGTGCAGTCATCGGTCATAGTAAATCGATTTTCTTGAATTTTAGTGGTGGTAAATCCGTCGCCACCAGTTTAGGGGTTTTATTAGTGATGAATCCCCTAGTGGCTTGCGTAACTTTGGCGAGTTTTTTAGTTATTCTGGCACTTTTCCGGATTGTTTCTTTAGGTTCGATTATCGGGGCGCTGGTGGTGAATATTTTAATGGTTGTTTTGGGTCAACCTCTCCCCTATATTTTATTTAGTTTGATGGGGGGAATCTATGTGATTGTTCGTCATCAGGGTAATATTAAAAGATTGTTGGCAGGGACGGAACCAAAAATAGGTCAGAAAGTACAGCAATCATCGGAAGTAAGTTAATAACTTTCTCAAGTCAGAATAACCACTGTGAAATGAAGTTGACGGCTCATGAATAGGCTAAGACGCATTTTAACCGCCTATCCTTAGATTAGCTAAATCTCCCCCCGACGTCGGGTAGGGTTGGGGGGGTGTTGCCTCTTTCCCCATCTCAACAAGCAATCTTGTCTTTGAGGTTTAATTAAGACTGTCTGCTGTGGTTTTTAACCAAAGGATAAAACTATTAATATCTTCTTGGACTTGTAGCCATGTATTATAATAGTTATTAACCAGATTTTCTAGTTTTTGTTTTTCCAATTCAAAACCGTAGATATTGCGAACAACGTGCCGAAAGCTTAGGTATTCATTAAGTTTATGTACTGTATCTTCTCGTAATACAGCAGGACGATAATCTTGAGGTTTGCTCATACGATTTAATAGCCTTCTATGCCAGTCATAACTAGATGGTAAGCCACCATTTAACCCACATTCCGCACCCCAAACTGTCACAGAGGTAAATTACGTAGAGAAAAAACCAAAGTGAGCATAAAAATAAACATAGAGAGTGAAAAAAGGCATTTAAAAAACAGTAAATCACTAAAGATGTCATCAAACCTTATT
>NZ_JADBVM010000038.1:0-14421 GCF_020244875.1 Microcystis sp. M44BS1 | reverse complement strand
CCCCTTTCCCCATTTCCCCATTTCCCCATTTCCCCATTTCCCCATTTCCCCATTTCCCCATTTCCCCATTTCCCCATTTCCCCATTTCCCCATTTCCCCATTTCCCCATTTCCCCATTTCCCCATTTCCCCATTTCCCCTATCCACTCTCTGTTCCCCGTTACGCAGTTCCAGCGTTCCCTAAAATGGTACGATCGATCCGCGCAGGGGGGCAAGACTTTGTAAAGCGTTTTCAGCCTTATCACGACTGCTAAACGCGCCTATTTGCCAGACGGAACGACCTTTGTAGGAAGTGGGGAAAGCGTCGGGATAGATAGAACGAACTTTGCTGCGATCGCTCTCGGTTTTAGCTTCAATTACTACTTTAAAACCTTTGCGGCCACTATTGCTCATATTACCACTACTGGGATTAGCAGCTGGTCGATTAAAAGTAATCACATCCGATAAACTTCTCTGATTGCCTAGGTTGCGCGGCGGCGGTGGTGGTACAATTGCATTATTATTCTGGGAATTGGGAGGAGTTAGGGGGGGTAAATTAGGGGTAACGGTCGGCTGTGGGGTAAAATTTGACTCTGGTACTCGATTAGTGACCCCTGGCTGAGGATTGCTCTCTACTGCTGTTTCTGCAGCGGTAAAGGTATATTCTCGCACTTCGGGATTAGCGGAAGGATTAACCGGTGTTTCTGCTTTGACGGATTCTCTGGGGGGGGGTGTGGGGGGGATAGACGATTGGGTACCCGCGAGTAATTCCGGGGGAGGATTGAAACTGGGACTATCGGCAGTTAGATAGATATGACTGAGATTTTGACCGGCTAGACTGCGTTTAGTAAAGCGCCAGCCATCGATGAGGTAAATTTGCATTAAACCGGTCCCTAAACCTTTTGTCCGTCCAATAATTACCTCCGATTGTCTGGGATTGCGGGGGGTTCCCACGAGGACTAATTCCCCGTTGCGTTGTACGATACGCAGCAGGTATTCTAAACCGTAATCTTCGCCCTGAATGCGAAGGGAATAACCGTTACTGTCGGTAGCCCGTTCACAACTGCCGGTAAAATCGAAATCGAGCAGCAGAGGCTGAACAATGGTCGGTTCTGTGCCATTTACCGCCCAACATTGGCGTTTACCGGGGATTTGTTGCAAAATCAGTAAATCGTATTTACCGTTACCGTAGGGTCGGGCAATAGCGATAAAATCCTCTTGATTAACTTCTCTTTGTTCAAAGAGAGTTGCTTGACTCGGTGTAGTCAGGAGACAACCCCCCAGAAGTGAAAACAGTAGGGTAAATTTTAGGGATGATTTTAGATTCATAAATAAGGAGCCTTGTTATGGAGATCGTACTTGCATTTATTTTATCGATCTAGACGCAAGCCAGAGAATTTTGTTTTCAAAGGAAGAGACTCGACCTAATCCACAGTAGGATAGAGATTGCTAAAAATTGACTCTTGAGTAGAGTGGCAACAAGATGGCGAAAGCGGCGATTATTGGATTGGGAAGATCGGGAATAGCAGCGGCAAGATGCTTAAAACGGGATGGTTGGCAGGTGACATTAAGCGATCGCTCCGATTCTCCCGGTTTACAAGCACTGCAAACCAATCTGGAAAGGGAAGGAATTATTGTCAATCTTGGTCAAAATCTCAGTCTAGAGGCTTCAGACTTACCTAATCTTATCGTGGTTAGCCCCGGGGTGCCTTGGGATGCCCCAATTTTAATTACTGCCAGAGAAAAAGGCATCGAGACGATCGGAGAATTAGAATTAGCTTGGCGTTATCTGCAATCTTTTCCTTGGTTGGGGATTACGGGAACTAACGGCAAAACCACCACCACCGCCCTCTGTGCCGCTATTTTTCAAAAAGCGGGGTTAAATGCCCCTTCCTGCGGTAATATCGGCTATGCTGCCTGTGAATTGGCTTTAAAAGCCGATAAATACGATTGGATTATTGCGGAGATTAGTAGTTATCAGATCGAGTCCAGTCGGGATTTATCGCCGAAAATCGGCATCTGGACAACTTTTACCCCCGATCACCTCAGTCGTCATCAAACCCTGGAAAATTATTATCAGATTAAAGCCTCTTTACTGCAAAGAAGCGATCGCCAAATCCTCAACGGTGATGATCCCTATCTGCGTCAAATCGGTGTTAGTCAATGGCAACAAGCTTACTGGACTTCTGTGAAAGGCAAAGATGCGCTTTTGGGCGATCCTAGTCGTGGTGTTTATCTGCAAGATAACTGGATCGTGGCTTTTGGGGAATTAATTGCCCCGGTTAATCTCCTGAAAATGGTGGGCAGTCACAATCAGCAGAATTTGCTTATGGCTGTGGCCGCCGCTAGATTGGCAGGAATCGAGAAAAAAGCCATTACTGAAGCGATCGCCACTTTCCCCGGGGTTGCCCATCGCTTAGAGTATATTTGTACTTATAAAGGACTAGACTTTATCAATGATAGTAAAGCAACTAACTACGATGCCGCCGCAGTGGGCTTAAAATCCGTCCCTAGTCCAGCGATTTTAATTGCGGGGGGAGAAGCGAAAGCAGGGGATGATCGGGCTTGGATCGCTGAAATTAAGGCAAAAGTCGCCACTGTGCTGCTGATTGGTGACGCTGCCGCCGATTTTGCCCGTCGTTTACAGTCAGCAGGTTATCAAGATTATGAATGTGTAGAAACGATGGACAGGGCAGTTCAACGCGCGGCTGAACTAGGAACAGCAAAAGAGGCTAAAGTGGTGTTATTATCCCCCGCTTGCGCTAGTTTTGACCAATACCAAAGTTTTGAACATCGCGGCGATCACTTTCGGCAATTGTCCTTACAGTTATAGGGAGATGGGGAAGTGGGGGAATGGGGAAGTGGGGGAATGGGGAAGTGGGGGAATGGGGAAGTGGGGAATTTCAACTAAAACCCTAACACCCTAAAACCATGGTGCCGACGACTAAGACGCAATTTTTGTTGCCAAAGATACTCTTTTTTGGCTAAGTTGGGTAAGATCAGGAGAAGTTAACCAAAAAATTAAGAGAAAAAAACGTGCTGGGATCGTCCTTCCATCTTGATCATCTTTTTAAAAAGCCCCTAATTGCCTGTCTTTTGTCCTGTGTGGGTGTCTTGCTGCCGATCCCAGTTTTAGCGACACCGGTGGCAGTGTTAAAAAGTCAAGAAAATGCCAATCAATGGACAGCTATCACCGAACGTTTGCAAAATGTCGGGGTTAATTACTGTATTCTCCAGAGTAATCAGTGGCAAAGCGACGCGGATTTAAATAAAATTAAGGTTCTAATCATCCCCAACGTTGAGACTATTTCCGGTTTACAAGCTGGTGTCTTGAGTCGTTGGCTGAATCGCGGTGGTAAAATTATTGTCACCGGTCCGGCGGGAAATCTTTCGGAACCTGCTGTGCGGAATCAACTGCGATCGCTATTTGGGGCTTACTGGGCCTATCCCCACTCCCAAGCTTACACCCTGCGGCCGACTAATTTAGGTGAACTGAAAAACCAAAAACCTTTAGCCAGCAGTCTCCTCGGTGGCGTGGTTATCCCCACGGGAGTTAATAGCCAAACCGTCGCCGTTTGGGGGGCGCGCAATAATCCCCCCGCCGTTGTCCTCAATAATAACTCGATCTTTCTCGGTTGGCGCTGGGGCAGCGATGCCGTCGCTAATCTCGCCCTCGATAGTGCTTGGCTAGAAACCGCTCTGCAACGCTACGGCATTAATCGCAGTTCTTCTCCTAGCACAATTGCGCCCTATTGTCAAGGGCAATCAACAATAGTTAATAATATTAATAATACCCCAACAGCGATCTTGCGTAGCGATCGCTTTGCAATCGCACCCCGTCGCCCTCTACCCCAGATTGCAGAAAATCCCCCCAGTGAAACAGCGAGATTAAGTCCGAATACCGAGGCAATTCCCCCCAGAGCGAGCCTAACTTCTCAACAAATTAGCCAGATGACGGCGGAATTGCAGGGATTAATCGGGCGTTATGGGGCGACTCTCTTAGCTTTAGAAGCCAGTAATAATAACACTTTAACTACTGATAAATCCTTAGCACAAGCATTTCATAATCGTGGGAAAAATTCCAGCGCATCAGATACAGCTAGACGATTCCGTTTAGTCCTAGAAAATGCCCAAGGAACCTTAAATAATTTTCAGAATTTAATCGCCCAGGGTTCCTATACGCAAGCGCGGGAATTTTGGTTACAAGCGCGGCGAAGTCTTTGGGATAATTATCCCACTAATCGACAATTTGCCCAACCAGAAATACGGGCAATGTGGTTAGATCGAGGCACGATCGTACAAGCTAAAAACGAGGAGGATTTAGCTAAAGTATTCGATCGCATGGCGGCAGCGGGTATTAATGTGGTCTTTTTCGAGACAGTTAATGCTAGTTATACTATTTATCCCAGTCAAGTTGCCCCCGAACAAAACCCTTTAACTAGAGGTTGGGATCCCCTCAAAGTTGCCGTTAAATTAGCCCATGAACGCAATATGGAAATCCACGCCTGGGTGTGGGTTTTTGCGGCGGCTAATCAAGCTCATAATAAAGTATTAGAGCAACCATTAGATTATCTCGGTCCAGTTTTATCCCGTAATCCCGATTGGGGGGCAACTAATAAAAGTGGTGGTTCTTTTGATTACAGTCAAGGCACGAAAAAAGCCTTTTTTGATCCTGCTAATCCCGACCTACAGAACTATCTTTTATCTCTTTACGAGGAGATTGTCAAAAATTACGATGTGGATGGCTTGCAGTTAGATTATATTCGCTATCCCTTCCAGAGTCAAGATTCTAATCAAACCTATGGTTATGGTAAATCCAGCCGTTGGTTATTTAAACAAATGACGGGAGTTGATCCCATTACTTTAAATCCCCGGGGTGCTTTATGGGAACAATGGACTAGCTTTAAAATCCGTCAGGTTGATACTTTTGTTTCGCAGGTTTCTACTCGTTTAAAACAGATTCGCCCCCAATTAAAAATGTCGGCAGCGGTGTTTCCCCTAGAACAAAAAGAACGATTATATCGTATTCAACAAAACTGGGAGGAGTGGGGACAAAATCAATGGATAGACCTGATCTTTTTAATGACTTATGCTCTCGATACAGGGACTTTAGAAGATAAAACTAAGTCTTTATTTGATCGGCAAATAGCAGGAAATGCTCTGATTATACCCGGTATCCGTCTGTTAAAAGTACCCGATCAAGTCATGATAGATCAACTACAATTTATTCGCAATCTTCCCACTTCGGGATTCGCTCTTTTTGCCACAGAAAATCTCAATCCCAACCTGCAAACAATTCTGAATCGCATTCAGGGATCGATAATTACGAAAAAAGCCGAACCTTTACCCCACCGTCAACCCTTCAAAACGGCAGCATCGCGGTTTAATTTCCTGCGTCAAGAGTGGAGTTTTTTAATAACGAATAATTTATGGGCAATGGAAGAAGGAACCTTAAAAACTTGGGGGCAAGAAGTGGACGAAATGGCTAATTTATTAGAGCAATTAGCTAATAATCCCAGCCCTCGCAATTTGACTTTAACTCAAAATGCCTTAAAGCGATTTAGCTATCAATTTAAATCTGTGATGTCCAGACAAAAGGATTTATCTGCCTATCAAATACAGGTCTGGGAAAATCGCCTCGCAACCCTAGAACGTCTCTTAAGTTATGGTCAAAGGGTTGAGTTTTAATTAGGGTTTACTGAAAAAGTTTGTCGGTGGAGACAGGAGACAGGAGATAAGTAGGTGGGTGGAATTAAATATAAGATGAACGTAGGTTGGGTTGAAGCATGAAACCCAACGCCCGCTCATGTTACGCTACCGCTAACCCATCCTACAAATAATTGAGCCTCCCTACTTAGGAGATTATTTTATTTATTCTCCCCACACCCCACACCCCACACCCCACACCCCACACCCCCTCTTGTCAGAGGCCTGCCCGAATATGTAACAATTTATGGAAGAAACCCCCAAGCAAATTTAACGAGAAAAACATGGCAGCTACAATTAAGAAAGGAGCTTTAGTCCGCGTGGTGACGGGAAACCTAGAAAATAGCCTCGAAGCCCTAGCCAGCGATCGCCGTTTACCCAGTTATATGTTCAACTCGACAGCAGAAGTCTTGGATGTAAAAGATGATTACGCTTTGATTAAATTCTATGTTCCTACCCCCAGTGTGTGGCTAAAGCTCGAACAACTGGAACCCGCCTGATGAGGAATTGCCTCATCCATAAACCATGGTTGACTTCTACGATACACCCCTCCCCTGTCAATCGCCCCGAGTCTCGGTTATTGGTGCCGGCAACGTCGGACGCACCCTGGCCCAACGCATCGCCGAAAAAAACCTCGCCGATGTGGTTCTCCTCGATATCGTCAATGGTTTGCCCCAGGGTATTGCCCTAGATTTGATGGAAGCTCAGGGTATAGAACTGCACGACAGCGAGATTATCGGCACTAATAACTACGAAGACACGGCAGGTTCGGATATTGTCGTGATTACGGCTGGATTAGCCAGAAAACCGGGCATGAGTCGCGATGACCTCATGAATGTTAACGCCAAAATTGTCGTCGAGGCCGCCACTAAATGCCTCAAGTATTCTCCGGAAGCCATTTTTATCGTCATCACCAATCCCCTGGATGTGATGACCTATCTAGTCTGGCAAGCGACCGGTTTACCCCCCCAAAGAGTGATGGGAATGGCCGGGGTCCTCGATTCTTCCCGTTTACAAACCTTTATCGCCATGGAATTGGGGGTTAGTACCGCCGACGTTCATGCTATGGTTTTGGGTGGTCACGGTGATTTAATGTTGCCCTTACCCCGTTACTGCACCGTCAGTGGTGTGCCGATTACCGAATTAATGGACGAGATGACGATTAATCGTTTAGTGGAGAGAACTCGCAACGGTGGGGCTGAAATCGTCAAATTACTGCAAACTGGCGGCGCTTATTACGCCCCTGCTTCCTCTGCCTGTACCATGGTCGAGACGATATTGAGAAATCAATCCCGTTTACTGCCGGCGGCAGCCTATCTCAAGGGTGAATACGGTTTACAGGATGTTTATCTGGGGGTTCCCTGTCGCCTAGGCTGTCGGGGTGTGGAAAGTATTCTGGAAGTGCGTTTGACCGATGCTGAACGTCTGGATCTACACACTTCCGCTGCCTCAGTTCGTCAAAATGTTCATTTAGCGCTTGACAGTCTCAAGGTTTTGATGTAGTTAATACAACTCATATTTTAAGAGGGTACAGGGCAAAGAACCGTTATACAAGGGAGTGCGACGGGAAGAACGCAGACCGATTTGTTTAGTCAGTTCTTTGTTTCCCGATAAAATATAGGCTGTCCAACCCTTAAACCTCTGTTTTAAGACATCACCGAAGGATTTATATAAAGCCCCTAATTCTTCGGTATTGCCCAATCTTTTGCCGTAAGGGGGATTACAGAGAATAATCCCTCGATCGCTCGTCGGTTCTAAGTCGGTGATGCTTTGCAAGCTAAAATTAATATAGTCCTGCACTTGACAAAAATAGGCATTATCCTCGGCCTGATGCAAAACCTCATAATCGGCATCACTAGCATAAATTGGCGCATTTAGCTGAAATTTTTGTTTTTCTTTAGCTTCCTGAAGCAAAGATTGCCATAAATCCGGTTGATAGTCTGGCCATTTCTGAAATCCGAACTGGGAACGGGATAAACCGGGGGCAATATTTAAAGCTTTTAACGTCGCTTCGATGACAATGGTTCCCGAACCACAGAAAGGGTCCAAAAGCGCCATATCATCCTGCCATGCCGATAATTCTACCAAAGCAGCGGCGAGACTTTCTTTCAGAGGTGCGACTCCCATGGCCCGATGATACCCGCGACGATGCAAACTGTGGCCAGAACTATCTAAACTAAGCACACAGCGATTCTTCTCGATATGAGCGTTAATTTGCAGGTCGGGGTTTTCTGTATCCACAAAGGAACGGGGATTGCCCTGTTGACGCTGTTGGTCGATAATAGCGTTTTTGATGCTTAAAGCGGTGTAATGGGTGTGATTGAGGCGATCGTTCGTTCCCGTACATTGTACCGCTAAAGTTTCCTCACTGCTGAGATAATCGCGCCAATCAATGGCTTGAATGCCATCATATAGTTCCTTCCCATCCCCACAGGGAATTTCGGCAATGGGAACCAAAACCCGAAAAATAATTCTTGACCAAAGATTGACTCGATAGAGTAGGGAGATATCCCCCTGAAAATGGACTCCGGTGAATACTGGTTTCACTTCTTTGGCCCCTAGGAATTCTAATTCCCTAGCGGCAATTTCTTCTAGTCCCCTAGCGGTAGTAGCAAAATAGGATCGAGTCATTTCAGTTATCAGTTATCAGTTATCAGTTATCAGTTATCAGTTATCAGTTATCAGGTTTCAGTGACTAGCGCCGGTCGTTGGTAGCTTGAAATCAGAAAGATTTTAATTTTTATCCCCTTGTAAATTCCCGATCTGATTCGCTCAAGTCAGTTAAAATGGGTGCATCTCATATTCGTGACTTTCTCTCACCTATAGGTGAGCAGCAGCAGCAGTTAAGTAGGTGGGTAGAATTAAATATAAGATGAACGTAGGTTGGGTTGAAGCATGAAACCCAACGCCCGATTATGTTACGCTACCGCTAACCCATCCTACAAATAATTGTGCCTCCCTACTTATTCAAAGAGGGCGAATGCAATTCGCCCCGACAATAATATTTATTATCGCGCCAATGGTAGGGGCGCACCGCGTGCGCCCAAAATGTCCTATAGATATTTCTTCAAAATTCAGATGCACCCATAACAATCCTCTTTTGTCAAGGCAGAAATGCTTAAGAATTGTGTCGCTGTGGTCATTAGTTTTATCCCGACTCTGTGGATATCTCCTCTCCCCTAGAGTCTTAACAAGTAATTGAGATGCACGGGCAGCTAATCTACTGAGAAACCCAAAAAATGCGTCTTTGATTAGGATCCCGTCGGGGACTTTGTTCCCCCATCACTTGCCGCGCTTGACTAGGATCAAAGCTGCGAGTAAATTGATCCCGCAATTGATTGACGCGTTCCTCCTTTTCTTGGGCTGCCAAACGCACTTCTTCCAGTTTTGCCTGTTGCATCTGTTGGTAGGGTAACAAACGAGCGATCGCAAAAACCGCCGTGATGGAAATGGCGCTATAGGCAATAATTCGCAGCCAAATCTCGATAACTTGCCAGTTTTGGGATTTATTGCCGCTTTTTGGCTTTTTTTGTGGTTTTTTGTTGGTTTGGTTTCGTGTTCGTGCGGTCATAGATTGGGGGTTGGGGAGTGGGGTAATGGGGAATTGGGGTAGTGGGGAGATGGGGTAGTGGGGAGATGGGGTAGTGGGGAATTTAGCTGAAATTTCCCTATCACCCTAAATCCCTATCACCCTAAATCCCTATCCCCTAGTTTAAGATACAAAAAACCCCAATCAGTCTATCCTATAGCTAGGTTAGACGGGATCAGGGTTTATTGAAAGCGACTTTACTTATAAAGTTCCGTCGCTAGACGAAAAGCCAAAATCCCGGGGATTAAAGCAATTACCAGAGCGACTAGAACTTGAGTATCAGAAAGCATTGCTGATTATCTCCTCATAAAGATATTCATCCAATACTTTCCGACATCATCGGGGTTCTCTGCATCATTTCGTTACAAGACTTCATATCTCCCCCCCCGATGACGGTTATCTCCCCTAGAAAAGAAAGCTGTAAAAGCGTTAAGCTGGAGTATTGCCATGATTACATTTATTTTTACCTGCGGCCTCAATGTTAGACTCGCTCCTTGATTCATCTCTAACCCTTAGTCTAAAAACCCCGTTAATTCTGTTGGTTCTCATTGCCCTAGAAGCGGTATTATCAGCAGATAACGCCATTGCTCTCGCTTCCATAGCACAGGGATTAGGAGATCATCAGCGTCAACGTCAGGCCTTGAATATTGGCTTAGTTTTCGCCTATATTCTCCGTATGATCTTGATTCTTACCGCCACCTGGGTGGTTAAATACTGGCAGTTTGAACTTTTGGGAGCAGTATATTTGCTATGGTTAGTCTTTAATTACTTTGCCTCCCCTGAAGACAAGGACCACACCCATCATAGTCTCAAGTTTCAATCTCTCTGGCAAGCTATCCCCCTAATTGCCGTTACTGATTTAGCTTTTTCCCTCGATAGTGTCACCACCTCCATCGCCGTGGCCGATGATACTTGGTTGATCCTGCTTGGTGGTACGATCGGAGTAGTTACCCTGCGCTTTATGGCGGGTTTATTTATTCGCTGGTTAGAGGAATACACCCACCTAGAAGATGCTGGTTTTGTCACCGTCGGTTTGGTGGGTTTAAGATTGTTGTTGCGGGTGATTAGTCCCGATTTTGTGCCGCCGGAATGGATTATGATCAGTTTAATTGCTATCCTCTTTGCTTGGGGTTTCTCAAAACGCAACGATCGAGAACCAATAGAGAGTGATACCATCCAATCTGATGAATTGCCATAAAATAATCATCAGGAGTCAGGAGATTATTTTTATTTATTCTCCCCACTTCCCCACTTCCCCACTCCCTACTTCTCAACCCCTCACTAATTACCGACCACTGAAAAGAGAATCCCTAGAATATCATGTCATCTTTGCCGACTCCATCTGCTGATACCTTAGAAAATTCTACTCGATCGCCCTCTTGGAAAATTAAACTCCTCTACGATGGAGAATGTCCCCTCTGCTTGCGCGAGGTCAATTTTCTGCAAAAACGGGATGCTGGGAGAGGATTAGTTGCTTTTGTCGATATTGCCGATGAAAACTATAATCCGGAGGAAAATGGCGGTATTTCCTTCGCGGCAGCCATGGGACGAATCCACGCCGTACTAGCCGATGGTACTATTCTCCAAAATGTGGAAGTGTTTCGCCAAGTCTATGACATTTTAGGCATTGGTTGGATTTATGCCGCTACCAAATGGCCGGTTATTGGGTTTCTAGTGGATATTATCTATGAAATTTGGGCTTCTTGGCGATTAACCTTAACCGGAAGACCGAATTTACCAACAATCTTAGCAGAGCGTCAAAAACGTCTGGAATGCAACGCATCAAATCGTTGTTCTCAGTCAGTTAAAATCTCCTAAAAAAATAGGGAGTATTTAACTCCCTAGTAGGGATATTCTGTTGGTGATCTAACTAGGGTTTGCTGAATAAAGCTAAAAACCTTGTTGGATAATATCTTTAGGCTTTTTTGAAATCAAAAAGTGCCAGGGATTGGAGTGATTGGGGGGAAAATCCCTGGACTTTTTCCCTGAAAATTAGGTAAGTAGGTAGGTGGAATTAAATATAAGATGAACGTAGGTTGGGTTGAAGCATGAAACCCAACGCCCGACCATGTTACGCTACCGCTAACCCATCCTACAAATAATTGTTCCTCCCTACTTAATTGACTCCCTGAAAATGGGTAAAACCCCACACCCAACCCCCAGGAAAAACTTTTTCAGCAGACCCTATTTAGACAATCGGCTGAAAGACACTTGTCGCAACAAAATCGCCAACAGCTATCCCCATGTTAAAAGAATCAATACAAGCTTCCCGGACGTGAACTCCGCCATAAATACGGCTGAGGGCATCTTCCATTCCCGCTTGATAGAAGCTATTGAAATTACGAACGACATCGGGAAGTTCTTGGGAGACAGCACTAAACACATAGTTTTCACCAAAATACTTGGTCATCACTCCAGCAAATGCTCCCCCCATGGCGGAATGCCCTGACATATAATCCGGGAAAGGCGGCGAATTAACCCCCATTAATGTTGACAGCAAGGATTCCCAATTGGGATCGCCCACCGTAGAAGTTAGCCCGTCATTATTAGCTGCAAATCCTCCGGCAATTACGTCATCAGGGCGAGGTTGGAGTTCAGTGTATTTCTCTTTCCAAGCGACGATTACCGCATCTGCCAGCGCGGTATTTAATGCAGCAAATAAGCTGGCATCTTCTTGCAAGGTATTGCCCTCACGCACGGCAATTTCTTGAGCAATTTGGTTTAATTGACCGTAGGGACGGAAGGTATCAGCCCGGTCATAGGCCCAGAAAACAGCCATTTCTGCCTGGTCTGCATTGCGTAAAGTGGTCGTGAGAGCAGTGTTTTGCAATCCACCATAGAGCCGGACTTCTTCAATTTCTTGGGCATACAATGTAGGATTTGTGTTAGGACGGCCATTAAGAGTCACATCAAGTTGTTTTTGCGAGACAAACTGGTCAATTTTGCCAATTGTCCAAGGAGTTACCCCACCCCAGTTGGCACCGAGTGCTACCCCAGCAGTGGGTCCTACGGTTTCTGGTGTCCAGACATAGTTTCCCGACGGCGCAGTGAAAGGCGTATTGTTGCTGGAACCATCATTAGCGCGTAAATTGAGGCTCTGATTGCCTACTAAAATGCCAAAATTAAAACCCCTGCTTTCAGCGGTGGCACTGTCCTGAATCTCCGCCAGAGAATTGGCTACTTGCTGTGAGAGCAAGCTATTTTGTCCAGGTAATTGAGTAGAGAGAACTCGATAGGCCGCACCAACTACCGCCGCCTCCAACGAGGTATTTGTTGGTGCGTTCACATTTACAGCGTAGGAGGGATATAAAGTGTTGAAGGCCTGGACCGTATCATAGACGGCAGTAGAAACCAAGGCCATTAAGCGAGAACCCACTGTCGGCCCAACTCCCCGCCCTGCTTTTCCCTCGGCTTGAATCGCATTTAATGCGATCGCATTCCAGTCGATGATGGCATTAGTATTGAGTCCCGATACTAATTTACTGGTGACATTATTGGTTTCCAGTTCTTCGGTAATTTGGGTATTGGCATCAACTTGAGCGATGAGAAAGTAAGCCCCCGGAGCGATGACTGAAGTATTGTTTTGATACTGTAAGTTTAGGGTGACTGACTGCCCGGCGTTTAGGTCTAAGTTGGTACTAACACTGGTGAGTAAGGCATCGTTACTGTCAATCTCACCGTCAGTGGAAATGTAGAGTTTAACAGTACTGGAACCACGGGCGATCGCCTGTCCTTGATTGGTGACAATTACCTGTGCATTCCCCAGAGCGCCGAAGTTAACCGTACTTGGCAAAGTAATCGTGCCAAAACTGCCCACTAAATCTGGTAGTGAGACACTTGAGCTAAGACTTGAGGTAGAAGTTGAGGCAAGACTTGAGGTAGAAGTTGAGGCAAGACTTGAGGTAGAAGTTGAGGCAAGACGTGAGGTAGAAGTTGAGGCAAGAGGTGAGGTAGAAGTTGAGGTAGGACTTGAGGTAGGACTTGAGGTAGGACTTGAGGTAGAAGTTGAGGTAAGACTTGTTGAATTTTGGTTATTGCCATTGTTTGGTATCGTTCCTCCCTGAGTAGCAAGTCCAATGTCACCTAAAAAATTAACTTGATTCAAAAGCGCGCTTAAATCTCCTAGGGAGAGAAGATTTAAGTTTTTGTTACCGACAAACTTTTTTAGCGACTCATCAATCTTACTGGATGCTTTAGTAACATCTGGTATTTTCTCGTTCTCAGGTACTTTCTTCTGATCATCAACGGGTTTTTTTGGTGATGACTGGGCGGTAGTTATAAGAGTGGTTGAACTCATGGGCAATAAGTTAGAAAAGACTAAAGGCATTCAAGACAGAAAGTATCGAAGCTTAACTTGTTATTGCGCTCCAGAACCAAACCGATGTCACCGTCAGTAGAAATTTACAGCTTGACAGCACAAGCACCGCTGGTGATCAGCTGTCCTTGATGGGCGACAATTACCTGTGCATTTCCTTGATCTGTTTGACAAGGTGGACAAAACGGGAATCGTAGTGGCAATTCAAACTTGAGTTTTGCGATACAACTGAGTGAGCCTACTCACCTAGCCTAACTCATGGAATCCATAAATCACTAAAATTTTACATTTCTGAACGTAGATTTTTATCGATGGATAAAATAGATCCATTTCAGATAAGTCTATTGACATGATTATAGGTTCTTCGTTACTTGGTCTGGTTCGATAGGGGGGCATAAATCGACTAAATCCTTATCTGGCAAGAGACTTAATTGATTAGTTCGCTCTAGAGCAAAAACAATTGACAAAAATCGCTAAATGCCTTTCTATATAAGGGTTCCATTCGGTTCTTCGTTACGGCGATCACCTGTACTTTTGAAAATGGTGACAAAACGGGAATCATCGGCACAATTCAAACTTGAGTTTTGCGACTACCTGAGTGATCTAACTCACACAGCTTCAATCATGCAATCCATAAGGTCAATCAATTGTTACGTCTTTAGTCATAGATTTTTATCTATGGATGAAATTATCGTCATCGGAAATTTTGGGTCTGAAACCCCGCCGTTCTAGGTTGGCTTTACGTTAGAATTAAAAGGCCAGTCTCGAAAACCAAGTGGACGGCGCAGCACCTTGAAAACTCGGCTTAGGGGGTTCCGACCAGAAAAGCTTGG
>NZ_JADBVM010000037.1:0-4949 GCF_020244875.1 Microcystis sp. M44BS1 | reverse complement strand
CCCCATTTCCCCATTTCCCCATTTCCCCATTTCCCCATTTCCCCATTTCCCCATTTCCCCATTTCCCCATTTCCCCACACCCCACACCCCACACCCACGAAAAACTTATTTAGCAAACCCTAGTTAACATTTATTCAAGTTCCTTAACTAAAAGTAGGCAAGACTTTACAAGAGATTGCGAGAATGGGATGTGATGCTTGAGACTGAGTTAGGGTGAAGAGTAAGAAAGAATACACCTGTAGCACTGGGCAAAATTATGGCAAGACAGGCCTTTCACTTCTAAATACGTCCTGAGAGTAATTTTCAGTGCTATGACAGTATATTTCCTAGGGCGATCGAGTGTAAATATCGTCCAATCGCCGCAACTAATCACTAAATCATTGTTGGGGGTATCTGTATGAATCAAAGTATCGGAGCAAACACCCGTAATGTGGCCCTTGTCGGCCCCTACTCCAGTGGAAAAACCTCCTTACTGGAAAGTTTACTTTTCGTAACAGGAGCGATCACCAGAAAAGGTAAAATTAGCGATCGCAATACCGTCGGTGATAGTTCCACCCAAGCGCGGGATCGACAGATGAGTGTAGAAGTTTCCGTTGCCCATAGTCAATACCAAAACCTAAATTTTACCTTTCTCGATTGCCCCGGTTCGATCGAATTTGCCAGTGAAACCTATAATGCCCTCGTCGGGGCCGGTGCTGCTATTATCGTTTGTGAACCAGTGGTCGATCGAGTTCTCACCCTAGCTCCCTTGCTAAAATTCCTCGATGATTGGGAAATTCCGCATCTAATCTTCATCAACAAGATGGATCGCTGTAATAGTCACTTTAACGAAGTCCTACAAGCTCTCAAATCCGTTTCTAGTCGTCCCCTCGTTCCCCAGCAATATCCCATCCGTCAGAACAACGAAATTATTGGATTCATCGATTTAATCAACGAACAGGCTTATCATTACCATGCTAACAGTCCCGCCGATCCTGTAGCTTTACCCGACCACCTCAAGGAAGAAGAACAGATTGCTCGACAAGAAATGCTAGAAACGATCGCCGAATTTGACGATCATCTTTTAGAAGAACTCCTCGAAGATATTAACCCCTCCCGGGAAGAAATTCTCCAAGACTTAAAACAAGAACTGGGAGCCGATCAGATAGTACCCGTGTTCTTCGGTATGGCGGAACGGGATTATGGTGTGCGTCATCTCCTCACCGCTTTAGTGGAAGAAGCGCCGGCCCCGACAATTACTGCCAACCGTCGCGGTCTCGATCCCAGTGCGGATGGAGATGCAGTGGTACAAATCCTCAAAACCTATTTTACTCCCCAGGGCGGTCGCCTGTCCCTAGGGCGAGTTTGGCAGGGAACCCTTAACGATGGCATGGCCTTGAACGGTGTGCGGATTGGTGGTATCTATCGTCTCATGGGACAACAACAACAACCCCTACAGCAGGCCCAAGCGGGGGAAATTATCGCTCTCGGTCGTTTGGAGGGAATCGCCACCGGAGACGTGGTTAGCAGCGGCAGTCAAAAACCCGACCTTCCCAAAGGATTACAGCTTAAACCCGTCTTTGCTCTCGCTATTGCCGCCGCAAATCGCAAGGATGAAGTTAAATTAAGTTCAGCTTTGACGAAACTGATCGAAGAAGATCCCTCCCTCCACTGGGAACAACACGGCGATACTAAAGAGGTGATTCTTTGGGGACAGGGAGAAATTCATCTGCAAGTGGCCCTCGATCGCCTAGCACGCAAGTATAATCTACCGATGACCACCCATTTACCCCAAGTTCCCTACAAGGAAACGATCAAAACCAGCACTAAATCCCACGGACGTTATAAACACCAAACCGGCGGCCACGGTGCTTTTGGTGATGTTTACCTCGATATTAAACCCTTACCCCGGGGGGAAGGTTTCCAATTCCATGAAACCATTGTCGGTGGTGTCGTCCCCAAACAGTATATCCCCGGGGTGGAAACGGGAGTGCGGGAATATCTCGGTCATGGTCCGTTGGGTTTCCCTGTGGTGGATATTGATGTCACCCTCACCGATGGTTCCTATCACAGTGTCGATAGTTCCGAACAAGCTTTTAAACAAGCGGCCCGTCTAGCGATGACGGAGGGACTGCCTAAATGTCATCCGGTCTTATTAGAACCAATTCTATCGGTGACGGTTCTCGCTCCCTCAGAATACACCGCCAAGGTTTTACAGTTAATCAGTGGTAAACGCGGTCAAATTCAGGGTTTTGAAGCTTCTGGGGAGTGGAAAGGTTGGGATCAGGTAACGGCCCATCTCCCCCAAGCGGAAATGCACGATTTTATCGTTGAATTGCGTTCTTTGACTATGGGTGTCGGTTTCTTCCAGTGGGATGAGGATCACCTGCAAGAAGTGCCGGATAAACTGCGCGATGCGGTTTTAGCTATGCAGGGTAACGGTAACAAGTAAAGTATTCTTGGCTTTCACTAAAGTAGAGGGATAAATTGGCGAGAGATGGGCTTTTATTGGCTCATCTCTCCCTTTTGTAGCAAAAAATGACAGAAGGGTTCGATAAGATTCTCTCAAGTTTGTACTGTCTTATAAATTCTTGTCTGTGTAGTTAAATAATCTTTCTAAGACCTTTTTAAGTTCGATAATTGGCAATGCCTGCTGTCTTCCTGTCACGGTTAAACTATGTGTAACACCGTAAAAAACATTTCTCATTATGTCTCTTTCCATTAATATATCGCCTTTTTCCTTTTGAAGTTTATTCTTATTTTCAAATTCTACATCCCAACACACCAATATATCAATATGATTGGCATCTTTTTTATTATTATTAATATCTGAATAAATGTCTTGTAAATTTCTCTTAAATTCTATCAAGATGTCTTTTCTTAGACTACTTCCATAATTTGTAAAAATTGTCTTATGTATTCCTAGTTGATTGTCATTTGAATAATATATATCTTGAGACTCTGTTAAATTATAATAGTACAAACCATCATAAACTTGATAGCCTGACAGTATTTTTAATTCATAGCCTTTCAGAAGATTCTTAGCAACAATTTCAATAAAAAGGCCAAGAACCTCCTGCTCTTCTAGGGGGGGTAAATACTTTTGAGTTAAAGATGATTCAAAGTATCTTTTTTCTTTCAATTTATCATTTAATTTTTCATAAGGTATATAAAAAGGATCGCTAATTCTTGTTCTAGTATCTCCTTCAACTATGTAGCGACGATATTTAATATAGTTTCTGTCTTTAAGTATCTCAAATACTTTATCCGATATCTGTTTCATTCGATAAGGACTAATTCCTTTTCTACCTGAGTCTAACTCCGTACGAATTGAATTATCTTTTATATCTACTAAAACCGTGTAGGGAAAGTAATTACTGTCATCAAATGGATGTATGCAAATTCCCGTAGGCATTCCATTTATTGCCAACCAGCATCCGTGTTCTATCTTAAAGTCAGTAGATATATCATTATTATGGAATCTTTCATTAAATTTATTGATAAAGTTCTTACTGGTAGCAGAAATTAAAATTCTTGCGGACAAGGGATTTTTAGAACCAAATTCAATTTCATCTATTTTTTCGTCTAGAAGATTGGCTTTAAAAGCAGCCTCTTTTTGTGTTTGGGAGAACTTGTCATCACCTAATTTTATCAAAGTTTCGTACTCGTCTAGTCTATTATAAAATGATTGCTCAATTCCAACCACTTCTCGAACAATTTCCCTGACAGTTAAATAGCCAGTTTTAATTTTAAACTTCTGACCATCTACCTTAAGGCTAAATTGAAAATACTCTTTTGAAGAGAAGACTTTATCTAGGGTTCCAACCACAGATCTTGTTCTCAAAATTGCCTCGATGGTTTTTTCACATTTGGCAAAATTAAAAGCTGTTGATAGTGTTTCCTCTACTACTTCATTGGGAAAATCATTAGGAAATTTAACAGTTATCTTTGTTTGAGATTCTTCTGAAGTTGATTGAGATTTCTGGTCAATTTCTTCTTCTTCTGAATTTGGCAACTCTGATTTAGAGTAGATAAAGTGATATAAATCTCTATAGGTTCTTGATGCTTTTATCCCGTCTTTGATACTCTCAATTTTCAATAAATTACTTTGAAAAGCAACAAAGGTAAATCCATAACCCATAAATCCAAATTTTTCAGTATTTTTCTCTCTTTTTAAAGATTTACCATTAACTAAAATCTTAGATATTTCTTATTCTTCTATACCAATACCGTTATCTGTGATGATGATTTCTCTTTGCTCCGTATTTATTTCTAACTCGATGCGACCTTGATCGATTTTGTCTTCTCCAAATTTTTCTATAATAGCATCGGCACTATTTTGCAAAAGTTCTGCGTAAATATCCCAAATGTGTCTATAGCTGGATATGATTCTTTCAATGTTTGATCTTATTTGTGATATTTGTTGTTTGGATAATTCCTCTTTAAGTATATTTTTCTGTTGTTTTTTGTCAAATTCTCTTAGAACATCAGCCATAATATTAATGCCTTAATGGTAGATTTGAGTTGTTCATAAAACCATGAGTCTCTATGGTATCATCGAACTAACCAGATGTCAAACTGGAAATGACAGAAGGGTTCAATAAGATTATCCTAGTGGTCTGTCAAGAAGGAACTGACGGATATAATCGCTTCAACTTAAGCCGAGCATCTTCGGTTGTGAATCGCCAATCTACAGAGGAAGAATTTTGATTGCGGCGGTTTTCCCAAGCGGCAACTTCCTCTGTTAAAACATTCTTATCGGAAATACGTCGGTCAAGGCACTGTCGCGTTAAAACGCTCGGTAATGATTCGGTAGTAGTGGCGTAGCTCTCTTGCTTACCTGGTATGAATTGTGTAAAATATTTATTAATAAAAATAATTGGAACCCGCTCAGTCTTTAAACCTCTAGCTTGCTCATGACTTTTCTGATAAATATCTTTTTCTGGCTCCTGTCTGGCTTACTCAAATAT
>NZ_JADBVM010000036.1:0-19162 GCF_020244875.1 Microcystis sp. M44BS1 | reverse complement strand
TGTCAGTCTGTAGAGCGACCATAAGACCAGAACAGAGTAAATCTGTTAAGGCAGGTGCGAAAAATCCTTCGGGAAAGAAGCAGAAACCCAAATCGTGAGGTTTGGGAATCGCCGTCCGTTTTACGGCGGCGAGGATGTCAACTCCCTTTATTTGATTAGGTGAATCTGTGTCTTACGAAACTTTATTAGCGGAATACAGCTGTCGTGAAGGGGCGATCGAATTATTGCGACAATATCGCCCCTATTTAGAGTTAATTCCTAGTCTGCGTCGTCCTGAAGAGAGTTTAATTACTATTCCCTTGCCCTTGGTCAGAATTCGTCCATCTTCTGGCCTTGAATCTAGAAAGACGGTACAATTAGCCTGTGATTTGGCGATTCTGATGTGTGATCCGGAATGGAAAATTAAATTAGGTTCAGAAATCCTGATTTTTATCCATCGTCCGGGGGAAGATTTTTCTGATTTGTTGAAACGCTGGCGCGAAACCCAAATCTGTTTAGATAAAGAATATGAATGGTTAATGCCCCCCAGAGAACAACATATGTTTAGTGAAGGTGCAGAAAAAATTCATCCTTTATTTGTGGTTTTTGATCAAACGGACGAGAGAATAAAAAAGGGTTTAAGAGGGGCTTTTTTACCGATGGTTGTTCAAAATTATCGGCCAGCGTTGATTGATGATTCCTTAGAATTAGTCGATCAAGATTAGCTGACTCTCTTAAGTATCTAAGCACAATTAATTACACATCTAAGCCACTACTCCGTCAGAATTCTGCTGTGATCAGTAAACAGTGAACTGAAAACTCAAATCCGATCCCTAATAGCTGTCTCCCGTCTCGGAGTCTCCTGTCTCGGAGTCTCCTGTCTCGGAGTCTCGACTAGGAAATTAATTTTGCACGACTACTTAGTTTAGTATAAAGGGAACAGTTGACGATGGTTAAGCCCCTAAAATCAAGCGCTGACGATGAAAATTAAGCAGCGAAATTTCCTCTCCAGAAACCCTTTCTAACATCTCGACGATATGATCGGGCTGTAGTAAAGTGCCATCATTGCGACAACTGCCCACATAGCACAAAACGGCTTGTTTGTCAACAGTTTTTAACTCTAATTCATATAATTGTTCTCGCAGATTAATCGTGACTTTTTTGCCGGATTTGGTGGTTTTTTCCCGTTCCATCACCGTTGCTTGTTTAATTGCCTCGAGCCAATTTTGCCACTGTTGGCAGTCAATTCCCTCGCTATTAAAAGTGAGCAAATACTCGGCTTTTTCTAACAAACGGGTGGCAGCAGGAGCATTTAAGGGAATTTCTTCCACCTGATAAACCGGCAAATCTGCGGGTAATTGCGCTCTTAACTGCTGTTTAAACGTCTCTAAATCGATCACTTTTGTCAATTCAAAATCGACAATCTCACCGCTACTGGTTGCTCCCAAGGATAAAGCATTGGCGATCGAAATGCGCGGACCAGGGTGAAATCCACCGGTAAAGGAAATGGGAATAGCAGCCCGACGGACGACGCGATCAAATAAACGCACCAGATCCAAGTGGCTAACTAGGGCCATTTCGCCAATTTTGCCAAACCAAACCCGAATTCTTTGGGCGCGTTCTTGATTGGGTTGAAAATGTCCGGCAAAACCGGGAATCGGGGGCGCTTCAATAACGATATTATGGCCAAAATCGACGCTACAAACGCCACAATGGGAACAACCCTCAAAAGAACAATCGGGAACCGTTGCCGCGTCTAGAGCGCGTTTTAAGTCCTCCTCTAGCCATTTTTTATCGATACCGGTATCCAGATGATCCCAGGGCAAAGGACGCTCTAAAATATCTTTGTCTGCATCGACAAAAATATTCCATTCTCCCTGTTCTACCTGACGATATTTCCACGTTAAACCCGATTCTTCGATCGCCTGTGACCATGCTTGATAGGCTTTTTCTGTATTATCCCACCAAGCATCCATCCCCGCTCCCAATTGCCAAGCGCGCAGCACCACTTTCCCTAAACTTCTGTCACCGCGACCGATAAAATCTTCCATGGCCGAGATGCGGACATCGGTATAATTGACTTTTACCCCTCTCATACCCTGGAATTCCTGTTTTAATAACTCCTGTTTGCGGATAAATTCGGCCGTGGAGACGGAATGCCACTGGAAGGGGGTATGGGGTTTAGGGGTAAAATTCGAGATAGTTAGGGTAAAATCCAGGGGTTTCCGCTTCGGTAAACGACATTCCCGACGCAACCAACGCACCGTTTCCACGATACCGATGACATCCACATCGGTTTCCCCTGGCAAACCGATCATAAAATAGAGTTTGACCTTATCCCAACCCTGTTCGACAGCAGTTTTTATCCCTCTGAGTAATTCTTCGTTGGTTAACCCTTTGTTAATCACATCGCGCATTCGTTGGGTTCCCGCTTCCGGTGCAAAGGTTAAACCCGATTGACGATTGCCCCCAATTATGTTAGCAATATTTTCATCAAAGCGATCGACTCTTTGACTGGGTAACGATAGAGATATATTCTCATTCTGGAGACGGTTTTTAATCTCCATACCCACGGCAGGTAAAGCTAGATAATCGGAGCAACTGAGAGATAATAAGGAAAATTCGTTATATCCCGTCGCTCGCATTCCTTTTTCAATCGATTCGATTACTGCTTCCGGTTGCACATCCCGCGCGGGACGGGTTAACATCCCCGGTTGACAGAAACGACATCCCCTAGTGCAACCGCGACGAATTTCCACCACCAGGCGATCGTGAACCGTTTCCACGAAGGGAACTAAACCGATAGAATAGGCTGGGATAGGAGTCGCTACCCGGCGTAAAATTCTTGGCGGTACATCGTCACGATTGGGGATAACTGCACCGATTGGGGTGACATCGTAGAAACGCGGGACATATACCCCCGGAATTTGGGCTAAATCTAGTAATAGTTCTTCTTTGCTTAGATTAGCTAGTTTACCTTCTTCTAAAATTAAACCGATTTCTGGCAATAATTCTTCGCCATCACCAAGGGCGATAAAATCAAAAAAGTCGGCATAGGGTTCGGGGTTAGAGGTGGCAGTTTGTCCCCCGGCAAAAATTAGCGGATAGTTACCCGAGTCTCTTGCTCTCCAAGTCAAGGGAATTGCCGCTAGGTCGAGCATTTCTAAAATATTGGTGGCTCCTAGCTCATAACTGAGACTAAAACCCAGAATATCAAAATCTGTGAGGCAACGACGGGATTCTAGGGCAAATAAGGGGGTTTTTGTCTGTTTGAGTTTTTGGGCTAAATCCGGTGCGGGTAAATAAGTGCGATCGCAGAGTTGGCGAGGTTGTGCATTGAGGATATTGTAGAGGATAATATGGCCGAGGTTAGATGCCCCCACTTCGTACACTTCCGGATAGGTTAACACCCAACGAACCACAGCACTTGCCCATTCTTTATGTTTAGCACCTAACTCGTTGCCCAAATAACGCGCCGGTCGAACAATGTCGGGGGTGAGTAGTTGGTCTAAAGCAATAGTCACGGCAATCTACCTCAGATATCTTCAGCAATGGGTGCTTTTCTACTATAGCAGCCAGAATCGAGTCAGTTATCAGTTATCAGTTATCAGTTATCAGTTATCAGTTATCAGTTATCAGTTATCAGTCAGGGTGAGAGCATCTCAAAAGCTATTGACAATTGGCCAATTTTGTGATCCGCATGGGCATTTCAGGTGATACCAGTCAATCAGAATAGTTACGAAATCTTCACATTTGGTCGATTTTTGCTTAACAATTGAGATGGCCAATTCTCCTCAAATATGCCTGAATCGCTCTCTGGGTAAGCCACTCATATAAAGTTCATTTTGTCAAGGATTGTTAAGATGCGCTTACCCTGAGTTATCAGTTATCAGTTTTCAGTTTTCAGTTCACTGATTACTGTTGACTGATTACTGTTTACTGTTCACTGAAAATACTCCCCACTTCCCCATCTCCCTAAAATTCCAGAGGCTATAAGATAATTAAGCGACGATGAAAGAACCGTTAATTGAATTGAGAGGAGTATCGAAAAGATTCGGGGATAACGTTATTCTCGAAGGTTTAGATTTAACCATTTATCGAGGGGAGGCCCTGGTAATTATCGGACCGTCGGGAACGGGAAAATCGACGGTTTTACGGGTAATTGCGGGATTAACGGGGATAAATGCGGGAGAAATTCGTATTAAAGGTCAATTACGTCAGGGATTGCTAGAAGATGGTCGAGAAGCGATGCGAACTTCCTTAGTTTTTCAACAAACAGCCCTGTTTGATTCTCTCACCGTCGGGGAAAATGTCGGTTTTTATCTTTATGAACAAACTAATTTAAAAAAAGCCAGAATTAGGGAATTAGTGGAAGAAAGCCTGGAAATGGTCGGTTTACAGGGAATTAGTGACCTTTATCCCTCGGAACTATCGGGGGGAATGCGTAAACGGGTGGCTTTTGCCCGCGCTATTATCACTAATCCCGATAATCAGGCCGATAATCCCGAATTACTGCTGTATGATGAACCTACCGCAGGATTAGACCCGATAGCTTCTACAATTATCGAGGATCTAGTGCGGACTCTCCATGAAAAATCGGGATCTGCGAACACCTATGTGATGGTTTCTCACCAACAAAGTACCATCCGACGCACCGCCGATCGAGTAGTATTTCTCTATCAGGGAAAAGTGCAATGGCAGGGATTAGTGGCAGATATCGATCGTACCGATCATCCCATGATCCGACAATTTTTTAGCGCCAGCATTGAGGGCCCGATTAGAACAATCGTTTAAGCTAGATTAAGCTAAATTAAGAACTATCGAGAATGAGAGAAAAATCATGCAGAGTTCGCGAGCTTTACGGGAAGGAAGACTAGGTTTGTTTGCCCTAGGCGGATTATTAGTCTTTGGGGCGCTCGCTATCTGGGTTCGCGGGGGAGGATTTGGTCAAAGAACCTATCAATTAATCTTCGAGTTTGCTGACGTGGAAGGGTTACAAGTCGGGGCGCCGGTACGTTTTCGCGGGGTGAGAGTGGGAAGAATTACGAGTTTTATCCCGGGGAGTAATCAAGTGGAAGTTATTGCCGAGATTGCTTCTGCTACTTTAGTTATGCCTAGGAAGGTAACTGTTACTACCAATCTTTCCGGATTAATTGGGGAGGCAGCCATCGATATCACTCCCTTAGTTTCTTTAAGTGCTGAGGCCAAAAATCTCGACCCTCTGAGTCCCGACTGTGATCAACAGTTAATTCTCTGTAATAATAGTCGTTTACAGGGGACAACAGGAACACAATTAATGTCTAGTGTTGGTCGTTTAGTGGATACTTTTACCAGTCCTGAATTTGTGGGTAATCTCAATGATGTCACCAAAAATACCGCTATAGCGGCCAAAAAAATCGCCCGTTTATCCGATGATACCTCCCAAACTATCCGTAATGCTCAAAGAGAAATTTCTCGTCTCTCTTTGGAATTAGCCGCCACCAGTCGCTCGGTGACTAATACGGCTAATAATGCCTCGCGTTTTATCAATACTTTAGATAGTACCGTTCAGGAAAATCGCAGTCAAATCAGCAGAACTTTTCAACAATCTTCCCAATTAGTCGCTAATCTCAATGGTGTTCTCAGCGAAAATCGGGGACAAATTGTTAATACTCTCGATAATATTAATCAAGCTAGTTTAGGTATTGGTAGTCTCGCTAATAATCTCAATAATACCGCCCTGAGGTTGAATGCTGGTTTAGATGAAATTGATACTAAACAAGTCATGCAAAATATCGAGACGATTTTGAATAATGCGGTGGAAACATCGAATAATTTACGAGAAATTACTAAAACTATTAACGATCCTGCTACAATTGTCGTACTGCAAAAAACTCTCGAATCCGCTAGGGTGACTTTTGAAAATACTCAAAAAATCACCTCCGATATCGATGAGTTAATTGGTGATCCCCAATTTCGCGAGAATTTAAGACGTTTAATCGATGGCTTAAGTAATCTGCTTTCTTCCGGGGAACAATTAGAATATAATTTGCGTATCGCTCAAACTTTAGATACCATGACTCAAGAGTTAGCTAAACAAAAAGTTTTGACCATCTCTCGACCTTTAAATCCTAAGCAAATGCAACTCTATCCCCAATTTATCGTTCAACAACCACCCACGAGTGAAAAATGACAAAACAGCACAATTCAAGAGATAGAATATGAATTATGAATTATGAATTGTGAATTATGAATTATGAATTAGGGAGAATAAATAAAAATAATCCTCCTGTCTCGGAGTCTCCTGTCTCGGAGTCTCCTGTCTCGGAGTCTCCTGTCTCCTGACGGCTAAAATAACTGATAACTGATAATAATATGTTGAAATCAATTTGTATTACTCTTGGAACTCGTCCCGAAGCGATTAAATTAGCTCCCGTTATTCGTGCTTTTCAAGAATCGGAACAGTTTCAAACCCATGTAATTCTGACGGGACAGCATAAAGAAATGGTAGCGCAGGTGATGGAATTATTTGCTTTCAAAGCAGATGAAAATCTCGATATTATGCAAACTCGTCAAACGTTAACTGATATTACTTGCCGCAGTTTACGGGGTTTAGAAACGGTTTTTGAGCGCATAAAACCAGATTTAATTATTGTGCAAGGTGATACTACCACTGCTTTTGCTGCTGCTTTAGCGGCTTTTTATCAACAAATTCCTATCGCTCATGTGGAAGCAGGATTAAGAACTAATGATATCTATAATCCCTATCCCGAAGAAGCTAATCGCCGCCTAATTTCTCAACTGACTACCCTACATTTTGCTCCCACTACTTTAGCCGTGGAAAATTTACAAAAATCCGGGGTGACAGGAAATATTCACCACACCGGTAATACGGTTATTGATGCTTTATTAAGCGTAGCCAAAACCGCCCCAGAATGTCAAATTGCGGGCTTAAATTGGTCAGATTATCGGGTTTTATTAGCTACGGTTCACCGCCGGGAAAATTGGGGCGAACCGTTACAGGATATTATCAAAGGATTCACTTTGTTGTTAGAAAAATATACCGATACAGCCCTATTATTACCCCTCCATCGCAATCCCACCGTCCGAGAACCAATAAAGTCCGCTTTGGGCAATCATCCCAGGGTATTTTTAACTGAACCTCTCGATTATGCCGAGTTAGTGGGGGCGATTCAACGCTGTTATTTATTATTAACTGATTCTGGGGGCATTCAAGAAGAAGCCCCCAGTTTAGGAAAACCGGTTTTAGTATTGCGAGAAACCACGGAAAGACCGGAAGCAGTACAAGCGGGAACAGCGAAATTAATTGGTACTAATCCAGAGCAAATTTTAGCACAAGCGGGAGAATTATTAGGGGATAAAATCGCCTATGATCGTATGGCTAATGCAATTAATCCTTTTGGAGATGGACAAGCATCCCAAAGAATCCTCCAAATCGTCCAAGATTTTTTGGCTTAATCTATGACTACTTGGTTGGGTATCGACCCCGGATTAGCGATTGTCGGTTGGGCTATTCTCCGGGATAATAGTGAGTTAATGCCGATTTTAGTCGATTACGGCACGATCGAAACTTCTAAAAATCTTTCTACTGCCCAGCGTTTGATCGAAATTGAACGGGATTTAAAGGAGTTAATCGCAGAATATAAACCGGGGGAAATTGCCGTGGAAATGCCCTTTTTTAACCGGCAAATCAAGGCAGCCGGTGGAGTCCTGCAAGCATTGGGAATTATCAATCTAGTTAGCTGTCGCGATGGGGGAATTGAACCGATTTTCCTCCATCAAGCTAGTTGGAAATGTCATCTGGGCCATGGTAGGGCCACTAAAGCTGAGGTGGCGGAAGAAATTAAGTATTTATTCGGATTGACAAAAATGCCCATTAATGATGCTGTAGATGCTATAGCGATCGCATACGCTGCTTTCAGTGGCGTTCGCAATCAAATCTCTTGAAGCAATTTGACGAAATTGGCGCAAAAATTTAGCTGACAACTAAAAGCCATCTTTAAGCTTGCACTATCTTAGTTCGATGGGACGGTTGAAGATAATAAGGCCTTCAAATATCTTTGATTAGCGTTGGGTTTCCTTCCTCAACCCAACCTACCATATCAGCGATCGCACCAAAGGGTTTAAGTGTGGAATTGTGATAATTGTCATCGTCAATGCTAATAAAAATATGGTATAGTTCTTAAACGATTATAAGTTTAAAATAATGAAAATAAATGAAAATAAAAGTTTCCCAAAAAAAGGGATCATCAAACGAAGTTAACCCTCAGTTAAAGCATATTGCCTATTCGATGGACGCACTGATTCCAGGCTTTTATATTTGGTTGGGTTCTTTTTGTTGGCGATTGGGGGGTAGTGATGCAGAAGAAAGTTATCCAGGAACAATACATAGTTTTGCGGGTATCAGCTTAGTTTTACCCGGTTATCAAATTTTTACAACCTATAAAGGGAGTTATGACCCTCGATAAGCATCAAATTGATGGTCTTTCTCCCATTTCATCTAAAACAATGCCAGCAGAAGTTTTTGAACAATTGATGTTCAATGCTGGTTATGCCGTTGTTGGGTCTGCTCCAGCCAAGGGAAATAGAATTAAAGTCTGGTGGAATCATTCTAGTTTTCGTCGTGTTGAAGCAATTTATGGTGACGATAGAAGTCTGGTTATTACGGCTTATCATCCATGAATCATGAGCTTTCTGTTACGAAAATATATTTATTGTTTACCCACAACGGGCCCAACCTACAAGATCAGCGATCGCACTGTAGGTTAAGGGGTTATTATCGGCATCGGTGGCGGTAATTGTGCCTACAGGAGTATTGATGGTGCAAGTTAATGTTGTCTGGCTCAGTGTCTGAACTATAATGGGGAATGACTAGAGTTTTCTCCCTCAAAAAGTATATGGCAAGAAGAACTAATCATCTCATGACTGGTCACTTAAAGACAAAAATGACGATTATAGGTGTTTTTGTCGCTATTTTCTGGATTGTAGAAATTTTAGACCAATTTGTTTTTGATCATCAATTAAATCAATATGGCATTATTCCTCGTTCTTGGCCTTTTGGGTTAAGAGGGATTTTATTCGCCCCGTTTCTACATGGTAGTTTTAAAGATCTTATTGTCGGTACTATAGGGTTTGTGATTTGTAGCTGGTTGGTGATGCGATTAAAAATACGTGATTTTTGGATTGTTACTATCATCACTATGATTGTTGGAGGATTGGGGATTTGGATCTTCGCCCCGACTAACACTCCTCAGATTGGGTTGAGTAGCCTGATTTTTGGCTATCTAGGATTTTTAGCGTTAGGAGGTCAGAGTAATTTTGATCCAAATTATGATAAGGATGGCTTTCTGGTCAATTTTTTATATGTTTACCTTTCAATTTTTTTAGTTTTTGTTTTTATATATGGGCAACAAATTTCTCACTTGCTATCTGGATTTTTAACTGGCACTTTAGCGGCTGAGTTCATTGCTCAAGAAAAAGGAAGAGCCATGAGAAGTGTGTTTTTTCGTCTATTTTTCTTTATTTTTATCACTTTTTGGTTTGTAAATTGGCTATTGACTGGTGATAATTTCATCAATTTCATATTGGGAGTCATTGGTTTTATCGCTTGTGCAATAGCTGGAGGATCTTCAAGCACATCAGGGGAACAGAAAGATACAATTCCTCAAGCGGGTCACGCGGAGGCGCGTCATCGTGATCGTGTAGAAGCAGAAGAACGATATCGCCAGTGGAAAGAACAAGAACAGCGCGATTGGGAAGAACAACAACGGCAAAATAATGAAGATCGTTGACGGTGATATATATTATGCTTAAGTCAAACAGATTCAAGGTAAAGGAAGATAATCAATTCGGTCTTGATACTCATTATCAAATGAAGCTTCAGCCGCCAGAATTAACTCATCTATATTTTCCCCAATACTCAAATTAGGATTCAGAATAAAAATACCTGGAATATGACGATGATTTTGTAGATGATCTGCTAAATGTACGGGCATAGAAGTCCGATTATTTGTTACCAGAATAAAATTATTTTCTTCACACCAGCAGAGAATTTCAGGATCTAATGTTCCTTTATCTGGTGTAACAGGTTCTCCAATAACTCTAATAACTAAATCAGGCTTGAGTCTTCTTAGTTGAGTCGCATAGAGAGGATCAACATTTTCATCTAAGAGATATTTCAGACTCATTTGCTTGTTTGATTGCTTTTCTTTGTTGCCTTAACTTTCTCAATTTTTCTGCAACAGGAGGAGGATTTTGTTTTTGTATTTCTCTCATTCTTTCTCCATGTTCGATCCATTCGGTTAAGTAATTGGTTATTTTTTCTTGCTCATGCAAATAGTACAGAATTGTTGCATAAACTTGTTCTAAGCTCAAAGATGAGTAAGTTTTAGCAATTTCTTCAGGTGTTTTGGCATGATAAATATAGTCATAGAGAATGGTTTCAATACCAATTCTTGTTCCTTTTAAGCGAATGTCATTAGGGGTTAGAAAGTTAAAATAGTCTTCGAGTTGTATCATGAAATTCACCGAAGCTGTACTGAATCTAAAGGATAGTGTTAGTTATTTACACCATGCTGTACTTGTGCTTCCATCTAGCCCTGTGTAAGTTGTCCAAGTATGACATCTTACACCATTAAAATTAGCACCTGTAACATCGGCACCTGTAAAATTAGCCTGGCCTATATCAGCATTTATCAAACTTGCTACCTTTAAATTGGCATCCATTAATTTTGTCTCGCCCATATAAGAACTGTTAAGTCTTGCGCTAGATAGATTTGCCCCTATCAACTTGGCACCACCCAAGTTAGATCCCGTCAAAATTGCATTACTTAGATTGGCTTTTGTCAAATCAGAACCGCTTAGATTAACACCACTCAAATCCGCACCTTGTAAATTGGCTTGTCTTAGATTTAATCCCCTCAAATCCGCACCACTCAAATCACATCCTGGACATTGTTTGGTTTGCTTAAATTTCTTAACATGATCAGGATTTTCTGCACGGCTAGGATTAGCTAAACTAACACAAGATAGGACAACAATTGAAAAAAGGAGAGTGAATTTCATAACTGTTCCACCTCAATCAACTTAAAAACGGAATAAACAATAGACTATCGTGACACAGAATTTTCCTGGAATATTCAAGATAATAGCAAAATTTTATGATTCCCTGCTACCACCCAAATCTCATTCCCTGCTTGAGCCGCTGCACTAGAGCGCGACAGCATGACTTGAAAGAAGCTGACCGACGGGGTGACGGCCACCCACAACCACCCGGCTCTCTTGGACTGGGGATGAGAGTCCATCGGCATTTCCTTGTCCGAATCCCGTCTCGTCGGCTCCCACTATCGGCGCGGCTTGGATGTAGGCTTCGGCTTCCGCCACAGAGGGCTGATAGTGCCTCACTTCCTTCCTTTCTCAGACGATTGACTGTCCCCAGAGACATCTTCACCCCAAATAAGTCGGACATCGTACAAACCATCATCCGATGGGAATGACGGTACATTCCACTCAAGACTGAGACGATGGATACCGCTCTCTCGGAGTAGCCGCTCTCTTCTACGTCTTTGGGGAGGAGGGATCGGGTTTTTTCGCCGCAGTAACGCACCAAATCCCCAAAATGGCTACCAGATATTATAAGGCGATCGCCGCTTTGATTGACACAAGCAAAAACTTCAACAGATATAATGGGGCTTGACAGGTGGTATCAGTTATCAAAGCACGGCTCAAGCGATTGAAGGTTGAGTTGGAGTTAAAAAAAGTAACCTTTGGTTGTGTTGGGTTTTGTGCCTTAATCAAACCTACATGGCTAGGAACTGTAGGGGAGCAAGGAATCTGCGCCCAGAATGTAACCTCTCTCAATTTATCAAGTCTGGTGAGTCAGCTTCACTCATTTGAATACTGCAATTATGATGTTTTTGAGGTAGTTAAAGACTGTTCAATTACTTGAGGTGAACTATTTTGAATTAGGCGTAATAACAAACGTAATCCTTCATTAACGGCTGCTGAATCAGGAAAAATAGTAGCAACGTCGGGGTCTATTTCGACGGTTAAAGTAGTTTTTTTTCGCCCTTGACCTCTTGCTATGACTGGAAGTTTAGTAAAGTCATATTCGGGGCGTAAATCATCATCTAGATCACAGGTCTGATTCATAAGCTTTACGTTCTTGGGTGGTAGCTAAACGGCGCGACAGAAAACGAATTTGCCCTACTGTAGGGGCGCAAGGAACCTGCACCCAGAATGTAACATATACTAACATTTTACCCCATAATGTCGGGAGAGCCGATTTTCATAGGCAGATTGAAACCCCCCAAGGTAATAGACCGGGTGTCCCACCAGGAACACACTTATTTAATTTTGTCGTTCCATCAGATTGAATGTAGTAATCTTCACCCCAGTAGTGTAGACTTGATATGTATTTCAAGAGTTTAACGAGAGATTATGGAACCTCGTAGAAGCCTCCCTGAGCGTATTATGGTCGTTGCTGTGATCCAGCTTATCTTTTCTCTGTTTGGTGTCATAGCAGGTTTAGTTCTAATGTTTGGCGGAGCGATTCTGGGTGGACTGTTGGGTGGTGCAGTTTCTGGAAGTGCTTCAGACGCAGCCGTATTTTCATTTTTGGGATTTTTACTTGCTTTACTATTTTCTTTGCTTGCCATTGTCCAATTTGTATCCAGTATTGGTTTATTTTCAATTCAGAAGTGGGCTTGGTATGGCACGGTCGTCACTCAATCCATTGGCTTGCTTTTAAATGTTGTTTGGCTCTTCATTGGTAATCTCCTGGCTATTTTTGGAGTAGCGATCGGGATTTTTATTCTTTGGATCATGTTTCAAGCTAATACTCGGCGTATTTTTGGATTAAATATATGACCTAGCGAAAAGCGTTGAGAATTCTAATAAGGAAGCAATTAACAGATTATGGGAGTTAAGTAGTTTCATGGTTTTGTTGTAGAAAGCCATCAAGATCAGTTAACAATTGATGATTTCCATGAATATGTTCAACAAAAATGTCAAAAAGTGCTGAATAAGAGGAGATTTGCGAAAATGAATCCAGTTGAATTAAGACAGAAAATAGAGAAAAACTTGTCAGAAATGTCCTCGGATAGTCTCAAGGTTATTGCTGAGTTTGTAGAGTTTATTAAAAATAAACAAGAAAAAACTAAACCAGCATCAGAAACTATTACTTATAAACCAGCGTCAGGTCGCTCTATTTTACGCCATGCTGGAACATGGGTAGGTGATGACTTAGAAGACTGTCTTCAGTTAGTTTATGAAACTAGAGGTAAAGTCAAAATCAATAATCGTCTTAATCCTTTTGAATAATGTATCTTTTAGACACTAATCATTGTAGTTTAATTTTTTTAGAAAATACGACTGTTCTGAAACAGATAAAAGAAGTCGGAGAAATCAATCTAGCTACGACTATCATTACAGCAGGTGAACTCATTTATATGGCGGAAAACTCTATTTATAGAGAGCAAAATCTAATTCGCCTCAATGATTTTCTAGAAGATATGAGAATTTACTATATAGATGAACAAACTGCCAAAATTTATGGGAGAATTAAAGCTGCTTTAATTAAACAATTTGGACCGAAGCAAAAAACTAAACGTAAAACTACTAAAACTACCGAATTAGGTTTTGATGAAAATGATCTTTGGATAGCAGCAATAGCTATTCGTAATCAATTAACTTTAGTTTCGGCTGACACTGATTTTCCCAGGATAAAAACCGTAATTGATTTTCTTTTAGAAAACTGGAGAGATACAACTGAATAATGTTGTTTTTTTATATTAATAGTACGAACTGATTCTGGCGTTATTATTGAACCTTTATTACCGATTAATACGATTAATATGGCATAGAACGAGTTAGTTAGGACGCTTTCAATTTTCAAACTCTTATCGGTCAAGGGTTTCAGCGATTGATTGTCCTAACCACCCCGCTCTTTGCTATAGCACTCAGTTACCTTATGGTTTTCATAAAAATCCTACTGATAAAATTTTAGTGGCGATCGCAAAGCATTATGATATTTTGATGGTGAGTTGTGATAATAAGATTTTAAGTTATTCCCATGTTAAAACAATTTGGTAATAGCCTTATTCAAATTGACAATTAAGTTTTACAAGAAAGGTGACCACAATTATTTATATGTGCGAACCAAGCGAAGAATTTCATTAGTCATCAATCCATAAAAATATACTGTTCCAGTTTTATCACAACTTTTAAAGATTTCATCAGACCAACTATCAAGAAAGGTATCAGAACTTAAAATTTCTGTGATTTTAGCATTTATTTGGCTGTTTCCTTTCCTTGTTTCTGATAGAATAATATTTCCTGCATCTGATTCTGATAAAATAATTTCTAATTCATCATTTCTTTTAGAAGATACTCCTTGATTTGCGCTATTTTTGAGGACACGGAAATTAACAGTTTTAACTCCCTTAGCACGAATTTCTTGAATGACTTTATCAACTGTTGCTTGGCAGCCTAGTTTTGGTTCTGATTGTGCTTTAACCAAAGGAAAGGAACCAGCAAAAAGCGTTGACAATCCTAATAAGGAAGCAATTAACAGATTTTGGAAGTTAGGTAGTTTCATGATTTTGTCCTCTGAGAAAAGTTAATTAAAATGAAACATTTTTGTTGGC
This sequence comes from Microcystis sp. M44BS1, assembly GCF_020244875.1. Classification (NCBI taxonomy): domain Bacteria; kingdom Bacillati; phylum Cyanobacteriota; class Cyanophyceae; order Chroococcales; family Microcystaceae; genus Microcystis; species Microcystis sp. M44BS1. The sequence goes on along the minus strand of NZ_JADBVM010000036.1, from coordinate 4,538 downwards.
AGTTGATCGCACTATCAAGCTACTTTTTGCGAATTGGGCAAGTCCATCCTTTCTTACATCCTCCCAAACGATTACCTTTAGTATCTACAAATTCAAACCAAACAGTCTTATCTTGCGCCAAATCCCATGCAGTTTTTCGATAGTTAATAACTTGAAAACCTTTACCTCTGTATTCTACAATAAAGATATATTTGTTATTTTCCCACTTAATTTGTTTTAGTTTATGGTTAAAAATCCATAGCTGAGTCATTGGATTTCGCTGATCTTGCCTATGGTTTTCAATAAATTTATCCACACATTTATCATGAGATTTACTTTGTGAATTCGATAATGACCAAAGACCTGCTTCAAAGCTCATAAAACCTGTTCCGCTTAACCCAGCATAATAGGAAAAATAAAAAAAGTCGTCTTTCCATGGTGGTAAGTTTAAAATTTCTTGACTGCTCATATTTTGATAATGATTATCTGATCTTAATCGGTTGACGTGCTTTTGAGGATTAGGACGAACAAAATTAGCGTGGTCAACACACACTTCAAAAGAGATATTTGTTCCTTGAGCTTGAGCAATAGAGTCTATAGGAATTGCTTGAACTTGGTTGTCAGTTCTACTGTCTAGTTGTTGGCTGGTTATCAAAGCTAATAAGCTGAAAGTACAGAAGATTTTGGTTAGCTTAGATTTGATTTTCATAATAACTAAGTCTCCTTATAATTTTTTTACGATGATGATCAGCATTGTGGTCCCCATTCCTTACCCCACGGAAGAATAGATGGTGGTGTACCATCCGGGCACTCCATTAATTTTGTCGTTCCATCAGATTGAATATAATAACTGTCACTAAAATCTGATTGAGCGATACCAAAAGAAACTATAGCGGTATTACCACAATTAGCAACAATTTTATCCGTCCAACTTTTCATTAAAGCTGGAGAGTTCACGATATTATCAATTATGCTATCGCTTTTGGGATCAGTATTAGTATAAGTCTCATTGTATGAATCAAAAGTAATATTTAATTCATCAGTTCTGTTTGTTGGATTTCCTGTTCTATAACTATTAGCTGTTCCTTTATAAATACTAAACTTAACCCTTCTAACTCCCTTTGAGCGAATTTCTTCAAGGACTTTATTGACAGTAGCTTGACAGCCTAGCTTTGGTTCTGATTGTGCTTTAACCGAAGGATAGGAACCAGCAAAAAGCGTTGACAATCCTAATAAGGAAGCAATTAACAGATTTTGGGAGTTAAGTCGTTTCATGGTTTTGTCCTCTGAGAAAACTTAATTAAAATGAAACATTTTTGTTAGCAGTTGAGTATTTGAGTTGACGTTAAAAAAGTAACCGTTGGTTGTGTTGGGTTTCGTTCCTCAACCCACGCTACATAGCTTGAAATCTACTTGATTATTTTGTGTTTTCCGATGTGAGGCAATGCGGTATGGTACCATATCCCCAAGTAATGGGTTCCGAGGTATTGTCTAGTTGAGAGCATTTTTCTTTTATAGTTGTACCATCTTGTTGAATATAATAATTTATACTTATATCTGATTGCGATATCCAAAAACTTACTATAGCTGTATTGCCACAGTTTTTAACAATTTGGTCAGCCCAATTATTTAAAAGCTTTGGTGATGCGAAAATATTACTGATGGCAATTCCATTACTGGTAGTAGCACCTACATCATCGATTAGAACAACATCTAATACATCAGTTTTATTTGTTGGATTTCCAGTACGGTATTGATTTGCCGTTCCCTTAGAAACACTAAATTCAACTCTTCTAACCCCTTTAGAGCGAATTTCTTGGAGGACTTTATTGACAGTAGCTTGACAGCCTGGCTTTGGTGAAGTACCTGACTGGCTTTCAGGAACTGTTGGCTTTGTTGTTTGGCAAGCAGGAAAACGGCCAAGATCGCAGTAAATAGCTCCTGTTGGCTTTGTTGTTGGTGTAACATTTGCTGTCACCTTAACCTCCGACTGAACATAAGCAGAAATATTAGCAAAAGAGCGATCGCCTGTCACCAACACATCAAACATACAGGATTCCAACATAGCAGAAGCAGTCACCCCCGCGCTACGACAAACCCTTTCCGCTTCCTGTTTTTGTTGCGTCGTAAAATCCGCTAAAGTCAAGACCTTTTTCGGGAAATTCAAATTCGTAAAAGTTGCTGTAGTTTCGCCGACTTCATAAACAAATAAAGACTCTTGCTGAGGAATCCGCCAACTATTGCCATACTCCTTATACAACTGATCGTAATTAGGCGTGATGCCAACAACCTTTCCTTGGCGAGTTTTCATATCATCGTTTGGGTTATTATTGTAGTTTCCGAGGAGACCATACATCTTTGAGAGTCGAGATTTGGGGACTGTGACCTTAATCGTTAAGACCGAACTTCCCGACACTTCTACCCATTCCCCGGTGGGGGCGATAATTCTATATTCACCCCCATTTTTATCTACCCTTGCACCACCTTCAAGCACAATGGGAAAACTAGCCTCATTAACATTGCGAGCATTAATTTTGAGCTTTCCTTGATAAATTCCGATTCGTTCCCCACCCGCTTTGATAGCTACTGCTGAGGGTAAAGAAGCATTATCTCCCACCCCTTTAAAACGACCTTGTACTTCAAAATCTCCTCGTTCAGATTTCGCCAGAATAAACTCGCCTACCGCTTGAAAACTATTGCGTAAGCCATCAAAGGTGACAATATGAGGGTCTCCATAAATAACGCCTGTATTTCCGTCCGGTTTACGGGGAATATCGGGGGTAGGTTCGGGTTTCGGTTCTTCTTGGGGTGGTGGACAACCTTCTTTAATTTTATCAGCACCAGCAAAAGTTGCTGACCATTTCCAAGGGTTTAACCAACGTTCTCCTAGTCCAAAACTTTCCCAGGTTATTCCCGCTATTTTAGAAATAGGTTGAGAAATTCCACTAACTCCACTAATTTTCTTTAAATCCAAAAATACAGGACCACGAGGTGCGCTAGGACAACCTATATCTAGCAGTAATTTCGTAGTACAATTTTTGGGATTTCCCCATGTACCTGGATAAAGCAACCAACTTTTATCACCTAAGTCTTCAATTTTCGCAACTCCGACACGGGGTAAATATTCCACTACTTCTCGTGATTTAGGGTCGGAAGATGAAATTAAAGATAAATTATCATGGAGGTTGTATATCTTCCCCCCTCGATGTTTTTCTTCACAACGAGGATCAATAGATGTGGGAATCGTAAATTTAGTACAGATACTTAATTCACTAATGTCCGACCTAGGATAACTCGCATGACCACCCAAACCGACAAAAACATTAGGTTGAGCAAGAATATCATTGCGGCTACCTAAGTTAGTTGAAAATAGAATATTGTTATCCTTAACTAATTCTGTCCATTCAAAAATTTCTCCTCCTTCGGAAATAAACTCACTCACCAAGAAAATGTGTTCGCCAAAAGCAACTCGACAAGGATAGTAGTATCCATCCCGATCCTTCCGTAAAAAGACCGTTATTCCTTCCCAATCTCCTTCATGATTATTAAATCCTTCGTGATCGTACCAATTGCTATGGGGATAGTGAAAATAATAGTTAATTGCTAATTCTTTAATTCCTGTTTTTTTGTTATCTATTTCTAAATTATCATTTTCAACGATTGAGGCATAAATTTTAGCAGGAGTTTTTTTACTTCGACTGTAAGCACCTTTGATATCGGTTTTAAATTGACTAAGATATAAGTAATCATCTGCATTTCCTCTATCCTTAATAGTGGCTTTAGTTTCGGCTTTCCAAGTATTCTTGTTAACATCAAAAGGAACTTGATATTCTTCCTCTGGCTCAAAATTCAAAATCGGAGTAAAATAGTTAATTAGTTGGCTTTTAGAAACAGGAATCTTGGTTTTAAATATTTTTTGATCTGCCTCCTGAATCTTGAGCGAATATTGAGAATTTGTTTCAGGATAATCCGCCACAAATAAAGCATTGATTTTATTTGTCGGTTGTCTATCTAACCCGAAATCGCTACTTGTATCACCAACAACTAAACCTATTTCAAATTTAATCTCTTCTACTATATGTATTTTGGGTACGATAATTTTATTGATCTCAAAGGTATAAATTCCTTTGGTAAGATATCCCACAGGAATATTTTCTGCGAAACCTCTAGGCAATTTAATTGTCTTCTCAGTATTATTCTCTCGGTTAACAATATTAATTGTAACTAAATCGCTTAATTGCCATTTTTTACCAGAAAGAGTTAAATTTTTTAAATCGATATAATAATTACCTTCTTTCTCAACTTTTACCGTCCAGTTAACCGTAATTTCCTTATCTACTCCTGCGGTTGCCCACCAGCGATCGATCCCTAATTTGGGTGTACCATCTGGTTGAATGGGGTTAAAATAATTATCAATTTTGGCTCTTCGTTACTCTTTATGCTAAATCAACAGACAAGATGCCAAGATAACATACTTCTAACCCAAAAATTACGAAAGTTTCTAAAGCCATAGGCTCTCCGTTTTATTAGTTTAAGTTTATTGTTGATTCCCTCGACCA